>JUEF01000162.1 GCA_000802045.1 Peptococcaceae bacterium BICA1-8 | reverse complement strand
TCTTCTAAACGGATTTTCCGAAACTTTGTTAGAGAACTTGGATTAATCACGTCCTCCTCGGGTGCCATATCCAAAAAGTATTTGAAAGACATATCATACTTAGAACGCTCAACAACGTCAACATCTGAAAGATCAAATATTGTTTTCAATAGTAGATATTTAAACATGCGAATTGGATCTATTGCCCCACGGCCATTATCTAAACAATACTTAGAACTTAATTCCTCGTAGATAAACGAGAAATCAACCAATTCTTTAATTCTTCTCAACATATTATCCTTAGGAACTACTAAATTGTATATTTCGGTATAAGGACTTAATACCATCGTCATTTGTTGCTTTAGCATTTCAATCACCTACAATACTGTAATAACTATATTTTACAGTATAAAAGGCGTAACTCCTACAGTAAATGTAGAAGTTACGCCTTTTTAGTAGTTGACAGGGACTTTTTCAGTGCCCTCCTTTGTAGTGGGATTTCTTTATTCATTTAAATCCTGGCGCTCCGCAGTCACAAGATAAATAACATTTTCACCTAGATTTGTTGTATGATCTGCTATTCTTTCTAGATACCTGCTGACAAACATTAATTGGGTGCCTTGTTTTATATTTTTAGGATTTTCCAGCATATAAGTTAGCAGTTCTCTGATAATTTGGGCATGTAAGCCATCAACAATATCATCTTTGGCTGCAAGGGATTGGGCCAGCTCTATATCCTCATTAATATAGGAATCCAACGCCTCTTTCAGCATATTTTGGGCTATTTCTGCCATCCGGGGGATATCAATAAGGGGCTTTATGAGCGGTTCATTTCCAATTCTTAAAGTAGTTTTCGCGATATCTACAGCATTATCACCAATTCTCTCTAGGTCTGTTATTATCTTAAAACCAGCAGCAATTCTGCGCAAATCTTTGGCCATTGGCTGTTGAGTAGCTATAAGTTTTAAGATTTGTTCTTCAATTTCTAATTCAAGAACATCAATAATATCATCTTGGTCGATTACCTTTTGAGCTAACTTAGAATCCTGTTTAGCCAAAGAAGTAACGGATAAACTGATTTGTTCCTCAACTAGGCTGCCCATTTTTAAAATTTCCTTTTCTAAGGCATCCAGTGCATTTTGATAATGTGACCTTGTCATCAATATTCCCTCCTATTAACCAAATCTACCGGTAATATAATCTTCTGTTCTTTTATCTTTAGGCTTGGTAAAAATGTTTTCTGTTATATCATATTCTATTATTTCTCCATTTAGAAAGAAAGCTGTATAATCAGATATCCTGGCCGCCTGCTGCATGTTATGTGTTACTATAACAATAGTATACTGTTGCTTAAGCTCCTGCACCAGTTCTTCAATTCTCAGGGTAGAAATAGGGTCCAAAGCGGAGGCTGGCTCATCCATTAATAAAATATCCGGCTCTACAGCTAAAGCCCGAGCAATACAAAGCCGCTGCTGCTGCCCCCCCGATAGACTCATACCTGAATGATTTAGGCGATCTTTTACCTCATCCCATAAAGCAGCTCTACGCAGACTTTTTTCAACTGCCTCACCTAATACCTTTTTATTATTTACACCATTTAACTTTAAACCAGAGGCAACATTATTGTAGATAGTCATGGTAGGAAAGGGATTAGGCTTTTGAAAAACCATACCGATTCTTCGCCTAATTTCTACCGGATCTACCTGAGTACTATAGATATCTGTTTTATTAATTAATATTTTACCTTCCACTTTAGCGCCTGGCACGACCTCATGCATTCTATTTAAACAACGGATAAAGGTTGACTTGCCGCAGCCGGAAGGACCAATTATAGCGGTAACCCTATTTTTGGAAATTTCCAGACTTATACCTTTTAAGGTTTGCAAGGACCCATACCAAGCCTTAACATCATTGACCTGAATGACTTTCTCCATCACGCCTCACTCCATTTTTGTTTAATTTAGTTTATTACCCCGGGTTGCCAATCTGGCAATTATGCTAAGAATTAAAACCACTAATATTAAAAGCAACGACCCTGCCCAAGCCTGATTATGCCACTCATCAAATGGTGAAATAGCATAGTTGAAAATCTGTAAAGGTAGTGCACCAATAGGCTGGTCTAGCTTGGTACTCCAAAAATGGTTACCAAAAGCTGTCAATAACAAAGGAGCCGTTTCACCAGCTACCCTAGCAATCCCTAACATTATCGTAGTGATAATCCCTTTAATTGCTGTTGGTAAAACAATACTTACAATAACTCTCCATTTACGCATACCTAGAGCCAGTGCCGCTTCCCGTAAGGAATCAGGGACCATTTTTAGCATACCTTCCGTTCCCCGAATAACTATTGGAATAAGCATAATACCTAAAGCTACTCCACCTGCCAAAGCCGAAAAAGACTTCATCGGTAAAACAATTATTAAATAAACAAAGATGCCTACCACAATTGAGGGAATACCTAACAAACTATCTGCTACAAACCGTACGGTAGAAGGAAATAAGCCTACCTGCTGGTATTCCGAAAGGTAAATTGCGGTTAAAACCCCTACGGGGATCCCCATCAGAGCAGCCAAAGATACTAATACCAGGGTACCAACCAGAGCATTGCCCATCCCTCCACCGGGCTCACCTACAGGGGCAGGCAAATTAGTGATAAATTGCAAATTCAAAGCTTTAATACCGGAAATACCAATATGGGTTAAGATGCTAAAGAGAGGGATTAATGCTAATAAGGTACTTAAGAGCATAATAGTGATCATAATATAATTAATAAATTTCCTTGATTTATAACGTTTAGCATATTGACTCTGAAGCTCACTCATTGTCTTATGCCCCCTTTCGGGCCTCGGGCCACTGACCAAATAAAGAACCGAGCCAAACCATTCATAATAAAGGTAACTAAAAATAACAGCAAACCAACTTCTATTAGAGCTGATAAGTAGATATCATCTGTTGCTTCTGTAAATTCATTGGCAATAACTGCTGCCATCGAATGGGCCGGAGCAAAAAGAGAAGCTTTTATTTCCGGTCTATTTCCAATTACCATAGTAACGGCCATTGTTTCACCTAAAGCTCGACCCATCCCTAGAATAATTCCACCCAAGATTCCTGATTTGGCAAAGGGCAGGGTGGCATATTTAATAACCTCCCACCTTGTAGCTCCTAAGGCCATAGCCCCTTCCCGTTGAAGTGTAGGGACCGAACTGATTATATCCCGGGAAATTGCAGTAATAATTGGAATAATCATAATGGCCAAAATAAGTCCAGCTGAGAGCATACCAATACCCAAAGGAGGTCCACTAAATAAAGGAATCCAACCAAATAAATCTCCTATGGGCTTTTGAATATACTGTCTTATAAAAGGAACAAAGACAAAAATACCCCACAGTCCATAAATAACACTGGGTATAGCCGCTAATAATTCAACCAAGAAACCCACAGGGGTGCTTAGCCAAGGTGGGGCTATTTCTGTTAAATACAAGGCGATACCTACACTAACGGGTGTAGCTATGAGGATAGCAATCAAAGAAGACACAATTGTACCAAAAATATATGCACCAGCTCCAAATTCTCCATTAACAGGATCCCACTCCATACTAGTAATAAATTTAAATCCAAACTTATCCACTGATAATGAAGACTCCATAAATAGTTTAAAAATAATAAAGCCAAGTAATAGAATAACCCCTAAGCAAGCAGTAAAAGTTATAGCCTGAAATATTTTATCGAGAGGGATTTTTTTGGCATTACTCTTGCCTCTGGGGGTAGTGGACTTTTTCTTTATATCTTTATCCAACTTGAGCAACTCCTTCCGCCATTCCGTTAACACATCTTTAGGGAACATTCAAAACGAATGTTCCTAAAGTATTTTGGTTGTAAACTATCTACTACCTAGAAATTTCATTTTATTACTGTTAAATTATTATCATTTAGTTTCGCAATTTCTTCAGGAATTGGAGCATAGTGTAAGTCTTTGGCAAATTGTTGCCCATCACGATACATCCATTTAGTAAGTTTCAATAATTCTTCTTTCATAGCCTGATTTTCGTATTTTTCATTTAAGAGAATCCAAGAGAAACCTACGATACCATAGGCATCTTTACCAGCTGGTTCTACAATAGATACCCTTGTATCTTTTGGCATATCAGCTATAGCTCCTGCAGCTGAAGCACTGGCAGCTTCTAAGGAAGGTTCAGTGAAGTTACCCTCTAGGTTACGAAGCTTAGCATAGGATAGATTGTTAGTGGTGGCATATGCCAATTCAACATATCCAATGGAACCGGGAAGCTGTTTAACCTGGCCTGCCACACCTTCATTCCCTTTACCACCGATACCTACAGGGAATTTGACGGATTTCCCGGCACCAATTTTTTCTTTCCACGCTGAACTTACTTTAGATAAGTAGTCTGTAAAGATTGATGTTGTACCACTTCCATCAGAGCGGAAAACAGGAGTGATGTCCTCATTAGGTAATTTAATGTTTGCATTATCTGCAGCTATTTTGGGGTCATTCCATTTTTTAATTGTACCAAGGTAAATACCTGTTAATGTTTCTTGAGTTAATTTTACTCCAGAACTAATTCCTTCTAAGTTATAGACAACAGCAACTGCACCGATCGTCATAGGAACGTGGACTACACCATTTTTTATTTTACCCATTTCCTCTTCACTCAGAAAAGCATCAGATGCACCAAAGCTCACAGTTTCTTCCATCATCTGCTTAACACCACCACCGGAACCTATTGACTGATAGTTTACTTTGATTTCCGGGTTAAGCTTGTTGTATGCTGCAAACATTTTAGAGTATAGCGGATATGGGAATGTTGCGCCTGCACCGTTAATTGTTAAGTCTTTCGCTGGCTCCGTTGCTTCTTGGTTTGCACCCTCTTGTTTAACATCTTCTTTTTTACCACATCCGACAACTACTAGGGACAAAGCTAAGATAAGTACTAGTGATATTAGACCTGCCTTTTTGAACATTTGATGTTTCCTCCTCGTTTTTTGTAAACTTCTCTTTACAATTTATAAATTAACACACTGATGTAAATATCCAGTTATCGAATTGTTAAGTTTATGTTAAATTAAAAGGAGCATTTTTCTTTTCTGTTATAATTGTGATAAAGTGAAACCTAAAAGGGTGTCTTATGAAACAATATGCCCATCTAGATTTCTTTTTATTTGACTACACCTAACGTTAACCTTATAAGCCATACTATCATCCTAAGAATAATTAGAAAAAGGAGTGCATATTTTGGCCAGAATTTTAGTTGTTGAAGATGATCCTAATATTAGAGAGCTTCTCCAATATAATTTGGAAAAGGAAGGGTTTGAGGTTAGAACAGCTGAAGATGGCCAAAAGGGATTAGAGGAAATAGAAACAAAGTGGCCGGATTTGGTTATTTTAGACTTAATGATTCCGTATAGAGACGGGTTAGAAATTTGTAGAATTATGCGAAGTAAAAGAGAGCTTGCTCATATTCCTGTAATAATCTTGACTGCTAAAGGGGAAGAGATTGACCGTGTGTTAGGACTGGAAATGGGAGCCGATGATTATGTAACTAAGCCCTTTAGTACAAGAGAAATCATAGCCCGAGTAAAAGCATTATTTCGCCGGGTACAAACTATAGAAAAGACTGATGAGGAAGTATTAATTAGAGGTAGATTGACTATAAACATAGAAAATTATGAAGTAACATTAGGAGAGAAAAAAGTTGACCTTACCCATAAAGAATTTCAACTATTATATTTATTAGCATCTCGTCCCGGGAAGGTATTTACAAGGGATTTTCTTTTAGAACATATATGGGGTTATGAATACCTTGGTGATAGTAGGACTGTGGATGTTCATATCAGGCACCTGCGGCAAAAGCTTGAGGATGATTTAATTGAAACAATTAGAGGAGTAGGATATAAATTTATTGAATAAATAGTGTTTGATAGTAGGAGGGTTTGTCATGAAATTTCGGATAAGAACAAAACTATTATTGACCTACCTATTTTTAATTTTTTTAGCCCTTTCTATCTTGACCCTTGCTATCCTGGGACCTTTACAAAACTTCTATATTAAGCATGTAGAAGCTGAGCTTATTAAAAACGCCCGCTTAGTTTCCCGGATAATTGAGCCCCATTTGCTAGATGGCAATTATCAACAAATAGATAAAACAGTAAAAGAATTAGGAGAGCAGATTGCTTCAAGAATTACCGTGATAAAAAATAATGGTGAGGTCTTAGGGGAAACCCACAAATCTATTTCACTTATGGAAAATCATGCAGATAGGCCCGAGTTCAAAACAGCCCTAGAGGGGCAAATAGGGACTGCCACAAGGTTTAGCACTACTCTAGATACCACCCATTTGTATGTAGCACTACCGTTTAAAAATCAGGGAGAAATTGACGCTGTCATTAGGCTGTCTTTACCGATTTTAGGTATTCAGGAAACCTATGCTTTGCTCAGGGAAACTCTCTTTATTGGCGGTCTATTAGCCACTCTTATAGCTCTTCTCTTGAGTTTTTGGTTAGCTAGAACATTTACTAAGCCGATCGAAGAGATCAGTAAGACGGCCAATAAAATTTCTAACGGAGATTTAGAACAAAAGGTTTTTATTACCTCCAACGATGAATTGGCCTTATTAGGCCAGAGCATAAATAATATGACAGCTTCTCTTAAAACTCAATTTAATGAGATTACTACTAGTAAACAAAGACTAGAGGCAATTCTTAGTCACATGGCAAGTGGAGTAATAGTAATTGATAATATTGGACTCATCCAGAGTGTAAATCCTCAAGCTGAAAGTATCTTTGGTATTAAAGAAAAAAAAGTAATCGGTAGGCCTTATCATAGAGTAATCAGGAATTTCAATTTATTAGAAAATATTGATCAGGTGATGAATAGACAAAATCATTACCCCACATCCTATGAATTTTCTATTTTGCATCCTGAAAAGCATACACTTAAAGCGTATGCTGCGCCAGTTGTTTATAAGGATAAAATTGAACAGGTGGTAATAGTCTTCCACGATATTACTACTTTACGGCAGTTAGAAAAAATGAAAACGGATTTTGTTGCTAATGCTTCCCATGAATTAAGAACACCTGTTGCATCGATAAAAGGCTTTTCTGAGACTCTCCTAGATGGTGCTTTAGAGGATAAGGATGTAGCCCAAAGGTTTGTTAATATTATTGATAAAGAGGCTGAGCGTTTGGGCGTGCTTATTAATGACCTTTTAGATTTATCCTGTATAGAGACAAAAAGCTTAGCTATAGAAAAAGCGCCTACAGATATCAAGAAACTATTAAGGGAAAGTGTAGATTACCTAGAGAATCAAGCACAAGAAAAAGGCGTGGAAGTTTCAGTAGAAGTAACTGAACAATTACCTAAAATACTAGCCAACAAAGAAATGTTAAGCAGTGCTTTTATCAATCTTATAGATAATGGTATCAAGTACACTCCCCAGGGAGGTACAATAAAAATAGGTGCATTTAAAGAACAAGAACATATCTTGATTAGGTTTACTGATACTGGCGTAGGAATCCCTAAAGAGGACTTATCTAGGATATTTGAAAGGTTTTTTAGGGTTGATAGAGCTAGGACTCAAGAGATAAAGGGTACGGGTTTGGGACTTAGTATAGTTAAGCACATTATTGAGCAGCATCAAGGCTATATCAATGTACAAAGCGAAGTAGGTAATGGTAGCAAATTTACCATAACCTTACCCTTAATATAATAAAAAAACAGGCGGAATCTAGAATCCCCACCTGTTTTTATTATTAATGATTAATTTACTAATATTTCTATTCGCAAATTCTTTGGTTAGATTATTTATGCTAGCTTACTAGAACTATAGGCATTAAGAAAGGGTAAATGCTTGCGGAGATAAGGTAAAATGTAATAATCTATTCCCAAGCGACCTGCGTTTGCACCTGCTACAATAACGAAGATTGATAATAATATCATTTGCACATTTGTACTAGTACTACCACTAAATAAAAAGGCAAAATTCATCATCATACCAAAGAATACTGCTAATGTAGTTAAGCCACCCACAATAAGACCTAAACCAACTAGAAATTCCCCTGCTGGAATCATGAAATTAAAGATACCTGCATTAGGCATAGCAAAGCCTTCTAGAAAACTTGCCCACCAGCCTTGAACTGCGGGATGATCGCCGACAGACTTTTTAACTGCTCCCACTAAAAAACCTGTTGCATCAAAACCACCAGTTATTTTACCCCAGCCGGCTGTAATCCACGACCAACCTAGGTATACTCTAACTAAAGCTAAAAAGTAGGACGCATAAACATTTTCTCTTAAAAACTTAAAAACCATTATAATAACCCCCTCTAAAAATTTTTAAGATGTTCACAATACAAGTGAAAATAATAACATTTTTCCTCACTTATTTGAATTATAATTATATTCTAATTATCTACCCTTACCCTTTATATAAATAGAGTAAAAACTCGTACCTTTCCCGGGAAAAATGTCATCAATAAATGGGGACATATCCCTGAAAAAGTCAGGACATGTCCTCCTCAACATTTAGTATTCTATTTTTTACAGCAAAGTTTGCTGCTTCTACTCGGTTATTGACCTCTAATTTCGCTAGTATTTGACTTACATAATTTCTAATAGTTTTTTCACTTAAGACCATTTCCGAGGCAATTTCTTTATTGGTTTTCCCTAAGGCTATAAGTTTTAGAACTTCTCTTTCCTGGTTTGTTAATTCATTTATAAGGAGCTGTTGCTTAGAAGCCATTCTCATTGTTTTAAATACTCTTTCGGTAATATTGGGATCTAAAATAGATTTACCCTGAGCAACCATTTCAATAGATTTTATTAGTTCTTGACTATCTAAGCCTTTTAATAAGTAACCACTAGCCCCGGCTAAGATGGATTCATGTATTAATTCATCATCAGCATATGAGCTGAGCATTATGATTTTTGTCTCTGGCAAAGCTTCCTTTATTTTACGGCAAGCAGTTATTCCGTTGTTCTGGTTAACCTGTTTTTGCATAGATAATTTTACATCCATAATGATTAAATCAGGCTTAATTTTCAAGGCTTTATTAACAGCTTCATCCTGGGTACTGGCCTGACCCACAACCTTAAGCTTAGGATAAAGCTCAAATAAACTAATTAATCCAAGGCGTACTACTTCATGATCATCAACAATCATCAATCTAATCATACTAGCCTCCTTCGAGAGGTACCTTAATAAATATTTTTGTTCCCTCATTTACCTTCCCCTTAATTTCAATAAACCCATTTAAAATTTTAACCCTGTCTTTTATATTTTGTAGACCTTGTCCTAATCCCATTCGAGAATAGTCTTTACTTGAATTATTGCTAAAACCTATGCCATCATCGATTATTTCTAATAATAATTCGTCTTTATTATTATTTATTTTAATCCATAGGTTCTGAGCTTTAGCATGTTTAATAACATTACTCATTGCTTCTTTGAGGATCAAAGTTAAGTGATACATCGTAATTAACGATAGATTTTTTCCTATATAATAGAATTCAAGTTGTACATTTAACTTCTCGTTTATATGAAACTCATTTATCAAATTTTCTATACGTTTTTTTAAAGATATGTTTGCTTGATGAACCCTTTTTAGCTCTCCGATATATTCCCGAATCTGATCCATAATCTTGTTCCTGTGCATCAAAAAAATAGACAATTTTTCTGATGCACCTTGAGGATTTATATGGATCAGATGTTTAATAACATCAAGTTCTAAATTAGTAGCATACAAGGACTGAATAATATCATCATGTAAATCTTGGGCAAGGCGATTTCTTTCTTCAAATCTTGCCTTAGCTTTTTCACTTTCCTGGATACGATGAATATATTCTTTATCAAAAACTTGCAAGATTATAAATATAGAAATAAAGAGTATAAGTCCGGTAAAAGCCCTTACAATTTCAATAGGTAATCCTGTCAACTGAAAAAATAAATCAGAGTTTATTAGTATAGATAATCCAGCTGAACTAGGGGGAACGATTAATCCTGACGCAAAACTATAAGTAATTAATGAAAAACCTACAAATTGTAAAGCTCGAGAAGATCTAGGAGAAGAAAGTTTATAGAATTCATTTTTCTGGAGTAAAATTGCATAACCCGAAATAAGGGCACCAGGAAACCCTATTAAGTATCTAGACCAAATATCACTAATCAGTATCCATTCTAGGTCTGTTCTATAGTTTATTGCAATAAAAAAGGATAACCATAAAATAAAAACCAATATAGGCATGTATTTTAACTTATACCATTTCTTTTCCGTATTAGTCCAAAGTGATATACCAAACTGAAGAATGAACATAAAAGACAGGGCATTAATAATAATTTGAATAATGCGTAGTATTAAATATGTTTGTTCGCTTGAGTATAATTGCTGTATAGGTATAAAAACATGTCCCAAGTCTGCAAGACCATGAACAATTCCAAAGAGTCCCAACCAATGAAGACTTTTAGCTAACTTAAAGCGACTATGCTGACGATTTTTCAAAAGGATACCAAAACCCATAAGAAAAAATACAGATCCATAGACAAACATAACTATAGCTTTATTGTAATAAAAAAAATCATAAAAAGACCACATCAATATATCACACCCTCTACAAAAACCGAAACATGTGGTTGTTCAGGCTTTAACTCTTTTCGTGGTTTTCAACGGCGTATAATAAAATAGTAAAAAATTCTAATCTGCCAACTAACATTAGTAAGCTTAAGAAATACTTGCTCCAAACGGGCATATCGGCGAAATTGGCTGTAGGTCCCACTTGTGCCAATCCAGGACCTATGACACCTATGCAGGCTAGAACGGCTGTTAGAGAAGTTTCGTAAAATGCCGTGACCTTCAGGATTACTTAGGTATAAACTTATTAGCACAATTAAGGACCATAACAAAGGGATTACCATTGCTATACCCACCACAACCAGAATCCTAGAGATTGATGCCATGATTAAGTCATATTTCATAAAAGGACTCCTAAAGTATAAATTTACTTCATTATAATAATGAAATACCATAATGTCTAATATTTCTGTATTTCTAGGGTCTGGAATTGAGGTTTGAGGCAAAGAAAAATAAATATCCGAATACAAAAGGTGTATAATGCTGAAGCAATTACAATTAGTACAGATATAAAGATGTAATTAGACGGCGCGTAAAAGGTGTAATAAATCTAGAGTAAGAATAGAAATTATAGAAACTAGCAGTAAAGCTTTTTGTTTTATGATATTTTTTCATAGTCTGGCATCAATACCATAATCCATACTAATTCTGTAAATAAAGTGTCCAAGAGAAAAGAAGGATGTATACGTGAATAACCTAGCTGTAGGATATGTTTGATTGATTTTAGTGAAGAAGCTGTAACCTTTTTTAAAAAATATTGGTATAATAAATAGGTGTTATTTATTAAATTTTTTAGTTACTAAAAATTTTGCAGGAAATATATCTTTTTGCTAGAATATTAACAAAAATCAAGAACTACCATATGAAGCGGTAGTAAAGTAAGCTTATTATTTAATGAACCGCACCCAAGGAGGATGCATAAGACAGGCCATGAAGGGCTACCTGTAGGTAGGTCTTTATGGCCTTTATTTTTGTTAGGAGGGATAAATACATGAAAATTTCTAAAAGAACAATTATTTTGACAATGATCATTTTACTGCTGCTGTCCTTGACAGGATGCGGGAGAGAAAACAAAGAAAAGAAAACTGTTTTCCAGGAAGATGAGGTGTATACTATAGCCGATTCTACAGGAGATTGGGGATTCCCCGCGCCCTATACCCATTATAATCGGGGACCCGGTTATGTAAGAATGAGCCTTATTTTTGATACTCTCATATGGAAAGACAAAACAGGGAGTTTTGTAGGAGCTTTAGCCCAAAAGTGGGAGTACGTAGAGGATGACACTGCCTTTGTTTTTCAGCTCAGAAAAGATGTCAAGTGGCATGATGGGGAAAGCTTTACTGCTGCTGATGTTTTATTTACCTTGGATTATCTAAAAGAACATCCCTACAGCTGGAGTGATATCAGTCTCATTGACAGAGCAGAAGCTCTGGATTCTCATACCGTTAAGGTATATTTGAAAAAGGCTTATGCACCTTTATTGGCTAATGTTGCCGGAACCTTACCTATCTTGCCCCGGCATATTTACAAAAATATTAACAGCCCTCTGGAGTATACCGAATCCGATGCTCTAGTAGGCACAGGACCCTTTAAGCTGGTTGATTATAACAAAGAGCACGGTACTTATCTGTATGCAGCCAACGAGGATTATTATTTGGGCCAACCGAGAATAAATAAACTGCAGTTCATTAAAATTGGCGAGCAGATGATCCCTAATGCAGTCCTTGATGGTACGGCCAACACAGGCAGTATACCCCCGGAATTGGTAGAACAGTTTAAAGCCAAAGGACTTACCGTGCTTGTGTCGGATCATAGCTGGAATGCCAAGCTAAAATTTAATCTTCAAGAGGAGCCCTTTGCAAATAAAAAATTTCGTCAGGCTCTGGCTTACGGAATTGACAGAAAAAAGCTGGTTAATATTTCCCAAAGAGGTCATGCTGTGATTGGCAGCCCAGGCTTTATACCTCCGGACAATCCTTGGTATTCCTCGGAAATTGAACAATATGATTATAATCCGGAAAAAGCTCGAAAGCTTTTGGAGGAACTGGGATATGTACTGGAACGGGAATTTCTGGAAAAGGGGAGTAAGCCTTTTACGGTTGAAATTCTTACTTCCGGCAGATTCAGCGGGGATGCTGAGCTGGTTAAAAACGATCTGGACAAATTAGGTATTAAAACAACTGTGCGCAGCATGGATGGCAAGACTGTTGATGCTCGAACTACAGAATGGTCTTTTCAGCTTGTAATCAGCGGACATGGAGGGTTAGGCGGAGATCCGGCATTTTTTAACACTAATGTTTTGGCGGATACCTTTCACAGTGCCAGATATAAAGACAATCAGGAGCTGCTTAGTCTTTTGAATCAGCAGTTGGAGACTATTGATGAAAACAAACGAAGGGAACTGCTGGCTGAAATTCAGAAAATCTATGCCATAGACATACCGGCACTGTCCCTGTATTATCCCACCACCTATGAGGCTATGGACTCTAAAGTAGATTTGTATTATACACCAGGAGGCTTGGCTTCCGGAATACCTATAGCCCTGAATAAGCTTTCCTTTCTTCAATGATACTTAAATAACGCAAATAACGCCGGGGAGTGATTTGAACATGGAAAAACAAAGAATAGTGGACTATCTGATAGCTTTTTTAATTATTCTGTCATTAAATTTTTTCCTCCCCCGTTTGCTGCCCGGCGATCCTCTTACTGCGATCTATGGAGATGATGCCCTATTGTCGATAACTCAGGAAGCTAAAGAGGATTTAGCTGCAAAAATGGGGCTAGACAAGCCGTTATTGGAGCAGTTTGGTATCTATTTAAATTCTATTTTCAAGGGAGACCTGGGATATTCCTATTATTTTCAGAGTTCAGTCCAAAAGCTCCTGTTGGGCACCCTGCCCTGGACCCTTCTTTTAATTGTACCGGCCTTGTTTATTTCTACCATTTTGGGATTTATAGTGGGGCTGGAATCGGGGTGGCGTTACGGACGTTTATTTGATAAAAGGCTTTTGACCGGGTTTATGTTATTAAACGGCTTTCCTAATTTTTTAGTGGGTATTTCTCTGCTTTTGGTCTTCAGCGTAAGTTTAGGCATTTTTCCTTTGGCAGGTGCCGTAACACCTTATGCCCAGTTATCTGGAATTCGGCTGCTGCTGGATATTCTCCACCATCTGGTTTTGCCGCTAACTGCATTAGTTACCGCGGAAATTGCCGCCTCTTATCTTTTGACCAGAACAACGGTACTGACGGTGTTGGGTGAACCTTTTATTCTTACCGCCAGAGCCAAAGGCATCAGGACGGTAAATATTAAATATAAACATTTAGGGAGAAATTCTCTGCTGCCGGTAGTAACTCGGATAGCTGTTAGGTTGGGCAGAATGTTCACGGCTGTCCTCTTGATCGAAAATATTTTTGCTTACCCTGGAGTAGGTTTATTGATCTACAGAGCAATTTTGGCCAGGGATTTTCTCGTTATCCAAGGAGTACTTTTTGTGGTAGCAGTAGTAATTCTAGTGACAAATTTTCTATTAGAGTTGTTATATAAAAAAATTGACCCCCGGGTGATAGAACATGCATATTAATTATTTAGAAGGCATTAAGAAGAATAAAATGGGCAGGGTGGGCATGGTGTTAGCGGTGCTTTTAATTGTCGTCGGCTTACTGGCACCATTGTTAAGCCCCTACGAGCCTACCGCTTTTTCTGAAAATACCCTACAAGGTCCAACGAGCCAACACTGGTTGGGAACCAATGACCTGGGACAGGATATTTGGAGCAGGGTCCTCTTTGGCACCAGGACTTCCCTTATAAATGCTTTTTTTGTCGCTATTATAACGGTAACTCTAGCTGCAGCTCTAGGAGGTAGTGCAGCATTGATCGGCGGTTTATATGAAAGGTTTATTTTAAGAATCATCGATATTTTGTTGATTATACCCAATATTGTTTTGATTATTGTCATTGCCGCTTATCTCCGTCCGGGGATAGTGATGCTGATTCTCATCCTTTCTGTCTTTGATTGGCCGGGCTGTGCCCGTATTATCAGGTCCCAAACCCTTATCCTCAAGGGAAAAGCTCACATCCTGGCGGCCAAAACCTTTGGCGGAGGTGACCTGTATATTTTATTTAAGCATATTATTCCCGATTTGAGTCCTATTCTTATGTCCTCCTTTATAGCTCATGCCAGGAGAGCGGTCTTTATGGAGGCGGGACTGGCTTTTTTGGGAATAGCTGATCCGGCCATGGTCAGTTGGGGGATTATCATTAACAGAGCGCTGCAATATTCATATTTAAGTGTGTGGTACTGGATTATTCCTCCGGCTCTAGGTCTGGCAGTTATGGTGACTGCTTTCTCCTATGTAGGCTATGCTTTGGAGGAAATCATAAATCCACGGTTAAAGGTGTGAGAGAAATGCTGGCGATAAAAGGATTAACAGTAACTTATGGCAGCGATCGAGTCTTAAAGGGCATTAATCTGGAAGTGGATAAAGGTGATGTTTTGGCTGTTATAGGGGAGTCTGGCGCTGGGAAAACGACACTGGCTCTCGGTCTTATGGGTTTATGCTCCGGAAGAGTAGAAGGTCAAATAATATATAAAGGCAGGAATTTAATGGATTTATCCCCTGAAGAGCAAAGGCTGTTGCGGTGGAATGACTTAAGTATGGTCTTTCAGGATCTAAATAGATCCCTTAATCCTGTCCTTACAGTTTTTGAGCAGTTGCTGGAGCCTATGCTGGAACATCTTTTGTGTACTAGGCAGGAAGCAAAAAAAAGGGCTAATATGCTCCTGACCCAAGTAGGACTAACCCTAGAACAGGGAGATTCGTATCCCCATCAGCTCAGTGGTGGAGAAAAGCAGAGAGTGCTTATTGCTATGGCTTTAACAAATGACCCTGATTTATTAATCCTTGATGAGCCAACGGCAGCTTTGGATGCTATCACAAAAGTTGAAATTATGCAGCTTTTGAGGGAAGTGGCAGTTACTAAAACTGTGGTATTGGTTACCCATGATATCAGCATTGCTTCTAAGTTTGCTAATAAGCTGGCAGTGCTGTATGCAGGAAGGATAATGGAATTCGGCAGTACAGAGGTTATTATTAAAAACCCTCGTCACCCCTATACCCGGGGTCTCTTGCGATCCTACCCCAACATGTCTACAAATAAAGACCTACAGGGGATACCGGGCTCCCGGGAGGAAAATAAGGAAGGCTGCGTTTTTTTTAACAGGTGTACTCAGGGAGTCACCCAATGTCAGAAAATAATACCTGAGCTCCTGCTAACTGGAGATAGGAAGATAGCCTGTTTACAGGGCGGTATTTTAACTCTATTGAAAACGGTTAATTTGGTCAAAAGATTTTCTAAAGTTACTGCTTTACAAGGAGTTTCCATAAGTATTTCTGAAGGAGAGACTGTAGCAATAGTTGGGGCAAGCGGTTCGGGCAAAACCACCTTGGGTCGCTGTATCATGGGCTTGGAGAAGGCTGATTCCGGTCGTGTATTTTTCCGGGGAGAAGAAATTACCCTGCGGAATAAGTATTTTTATCAAAAGGTGCAAATGATTTTTCAAAATCCCCAGGATTCTATCAGCCATCGTTTAAATGTGCTGGATGCAGTTTGCGAACCCTTGAATATTCAGGACTTAGGAAGTCGGCAGGATAGATATGAAAAGGCTAAAGAAGCTCTAAAGGATGTGGAACTGCCCTGGGAAGAAAATTTTCTAAAGAGGTATGCCCATCATTTAAGCGGAGGCGAGCTGCAAAGGCTGGCCATTGCTCGGGCTTTGGTTTTAGAGCCTAAGCTGTTGATTGCTGATGAACCTACTTCAGCTTTAGATGCCAGTGTGCAGGCAAAGATTATGCGGCTTTTACTGAATCTGCAAGAACAAAAAGGGTTGAGTCTGATGTTTATTACCCACGATGTAGCTCTGGCCCGCAAGGTGTGTGACAAAATTTTTGTAATGCTGGCAGGAAATATTGTGGAAGAGGGATCTGTCGATGAGGTCATAACAAAACCTAAGCATCCCTATACCCGAGATCTAATAAATTCGGCTAAATATAATAAAGGATTATGAAAACAAGGAGGATTTTTATGGAATTAAAGACCATAGGGATAATTCATTCTCCCTATAAAGAAAAAGGCGATGCTCCTCCCCAGGGGCGAATGAATATGGATCTTTTTGAAGTTGAGATATTTGAGGACTACATACCGGGTCTAAAAGATATTGAAACTGCAACTCATTTAATAATGTTGTACTGGTGTGATCGGGCCGGCAGGGATATTCTTATCGCTAATACTCCTTGGGACAGTGAACCCCATGGGGTTTTTGCCACTAGGTCACCCCAGAGACCAAATCCTATTGCTTTTGACATCGTAGATCTGGTAGAGAAGAAAGCTAATATTCTGGTGGTAAAAGGAATGGATGCTTTGGATAAAAGCCCTTTACTGGATATAAAACCTTATAATGCACATACTGATTCAATCCCAGACGCCAAGTTGGGTTGGTTTGATAAAGCCAAGAAAAAGGAGGAAGAATAAAATGGAATTACAGGCTAAATGGGACGAAGCAATAAAATTTCACGGACATTCTTGTCCGGGATTGGCACTGGGTGTCAGGGCCAGCATTATTGCTTTAGAAAAATTAGGGGTTTCCAGAGCGGAAGATGAAGAGCTTATTGCCATTGTTGAAACCGATGCCTGCGGAGTGGATGGGGTACAGTTTATTGTTGGCTGTACCTTGGGCAAAGGAAATTTGGTTTTTAAGGACTATGGGAAACAAGTATATACTATTGCCAGGCGCAGGGATGGCAAAGGTGTAAGGGTTGCTTTTAATAATTTAAGCTCAAATGAAGAACAGAAAAAACTGGGAACAAAAGTCTTTGGTGGAACAGCAACACAAGAAGAAAAGCAGCAATTTAAAGAGCTTCAGGAGAAGAGAATTAAGGATATTTTATTCCAGCCGGAAGAGGAGGTCTGCAAAGTCCAAATGATGGATGTTAAGCTGCCGGGGAAAGCCCGAATTTTTAGTTCCATTCTTTGTGAGGAGTGTGGGGAATACTTTATGGAACCTCGGGGCAGGATGCAGTACGGGAAAATTGTTTGTCTATCATGTTTTCAAGACTATTCACGTCAATAGACACCTCATAGAAGGGACAAGGAGTGAACCCCTTGTCCCTTGAATAAATAATATTAATTTGCTTGCCCTTTTCTTAAACCTATGTAATAACCCAGGAAACCTGCACCTAAAGCTGCTTGTACAGAAAACAAAAGACTTTCCGTTTCACCACCGGGGGGCTCCCAGAAATTTGAAAACCAAGGTTTATAATGGGGGCTAACTTCTAGAATTGCCTCTTCAGCTAGACCATCAGCCCCAGCAAATTCTGAATCTTTAATAATTAATAGTGGAACTACAGCTAGTAATATCACCAATAGTAGTAGTATCGTATTCTTAAAGGCTAGGCTCATGTTTTATGCCTCCTTCTTTCTTTTTGAAAATATTTAACAAGGATAGCTCTGTTTTACTGTAAGTGGCAAGAAAGTTAAAAATTATTACTGTTAATAAACCTTCACTTATAGCTAACGGAATTTGTGTAACTGCAAATATGCTTAAAAATTTAACAGCAGAAGCCGCTAATCCCCCCGTTTCTGCAGGAAAAGCTAAAGCGAGCTGCAGAGAAGTAGTTACATATGTCATAATATCACCAAAAAAAGCTGCTAAGAATATTGCAATGCCATTAGACAATCTTATTTTTTTTGATAGCTTGAAAATACCATATGCAACACAAGGACCTACAATTGCCATAGAAAATGTATTTGCACCTAAAGTAGTAATACCGCCATGGGCTAAAAACAAGGCTTGAAATAGTAATACAATGCATCCTATAACACTCATTGCCAGGGGTCCAAACAAAACAGCCCCAAGACCTACTCCGGTTGGATGTGAACTGCTTCCCGTTACAGAAGGAATTTTTAATGCAGACAATACAAAAGTAAATGCACCTGATAGTCCAAGTAACAGCTTTAATTGAGGATTCTTAGATAGCTGTTTAGTAATAGAAATTACTCCCCAAATTAATAAGGGTAAACTTGCAACAGTCCAAATTAGTGCCCACTTTATAGGCAGAAAACCTTCCATAATATGCATTGCATGGGCAGTTTTAGGCATAACTAATATTATGCCTAAAACTATGACAATAAAAGATAGCTTTTTAACCTTATACATTTTAGTCCCTCCTATAATAGTTTAAATGGTATTAAATTAAATAGAGCTCATTATTAACACTCCCCTTCCAAATAAAAAATCCCTTAGCTTATTATAAGCTAAGGGATGGCACCCGCAAACCAACCGCTTTTAGTATCAAACCCTTCCCTGGGTTTGATACTAATCAGTATTTAGGCAGGTCTTCTGGCTCACGGGTCATCCTCCTCCCACACCTTCCCACAGCTCTTTAAAAAAGCTGCAGTGGTAAATCGGGGATTTGTATCCGTTTACAGCGGCGGGTCCGCGTCGGCTTTTAACCGTTCTTCCCTATTCTCCCTTACGGAACCTAATACTTAATATTCAACTTGTCTTTTTAATATATATGTACACATAAAAATAATATTGTCTCATAAAAACAAAAAAAGTCCCTTTTTAAAAGAGACTTACCTTAACACACTAATACTCTATATAGAAAGCATCCCTTTTCTATACAGATTACGCATATTAATGGCAGGTCTCCTGACTTACGGCTTCACTATCTCTTAGCTTTCCAGTTATTCTTAAAAAAGCTATTTAGAGATTTGTGACCGCTCACAGTGGTGGATCCGTGTCGGGTTTTCACCGACTTCCCTATTCTCCCTTTTCAGGGCACCTTAAAATATATCCTTTTTTATTAATAGTATATCTATTAAACATCCTTGTCAAGACGGGTCGGGTCTTTGACACTTGCATATAAATCTAAATCTTTGAAAGCCTTGAAAACAGGGCTTTTT
>JUEF01000161.1 GCA_000802045.1 Peptococcaceae bacterium BICA1-8 | reverse complement strand
GTCATCCTGAGCGATAGCGAAGGATCTAAGATCCTTCGGTCCGCTCCTCCCTCAGATGACACAGCAAAAATCAGTACTTTCAACGCAATGACAGGATGGTTGTAACCTTTGAGTGCCAACATAACAGGATTTTTATTCTAGCGCAGCGAAATCTCAATCTAGCGAAGCGAAATCTTATTTCTAATCTTTTTTATTCTTTCCTCAACCTTAGCCTTAGCCTTAGCCTTAACCTTAACCTCACTCTCAGCCTCAACCTTAGCCTAATTATCAAAACAGACGCCCAATGGGCGCCCCTACTTTGTGTGCCTGTCGGCTACTTTGGATGCTCCAAAGGAGTATGGCTTAATTTTTGCAACTAAACCAGACCCCGTAACCATGCCCACGATTTCTCTAATCAGGTCTCTCGTTTGACCATTATTTCCAATATCCACATGTACTTCCAAATTAACCTTTTCCAGCAAGCTGCTTGTTGCTAAAAATTCCTTTAGGTGGATACTTATTTCCAGACTCAGGGCTGTCTCATAAAAAATGCGCTGTCTAAGGCTATTGATGTGCCGCCTGGATTCCTTGCGATAATAATAACGAGCACCTCTGCCCTGTCGATGGATTACTATGGCAGAGACAAAAACTGTCTCATTTCTCGTCATCGAATCGGTGCCAACAATAATTATATATTTATCTCGGGGAGCTTGAGAAATAAAATTATTAATATCTTCAAAAACCCTTTCAGCAGAAATTTTACCAAGGGAAGGACTAGAAAATTGCATATACCTGCTCCTTTCTCAGTCAAGTGCGGGCAGCATATTGGCAACCCTTACAAACTCCTCTAGGGTTAATGTTTCTCCTCTTCTCTTTGGATCTATCTTTGCATCCTCTAATATCTGAGCAATAATAGTCTTTTCGATGTTTAATACCTTTAAAGCATTTGTTAAGGTTTTCCTGCGTTGATTAAATGCTGCTTTGATTAGTTTTCTTAATATATTAATATTATTTACCTGATAAGGAGGTTCCGTTCTAATTTCTAAGTCTACCACAGCTGAATCAACATCCGGTTTAGGAGTAAAAACATTTCTGGAAACAAAAAAAGCAATTTTCGGCTTAGAATAATAATTTAAGCTTACCGTTAAAGCTCCATAATTCTTTGTGCCAGGCTCTCCAGTAAACCTTTGAGCAACCTCTTTTTGGACCATAATCACTATGCGCTGTATATTAAATTCACTTTCTAAAAAGTGCATTACTAAAGGGGAGGTTATGTAATAAGGAAGATTAGCTACTATTTTATAAGGCTTTTGTTCACCGGTAATCTCTGCCACAAGCTGGTCTAAGTTTATCTTTAAGGCATCTCCCTCTATAACCTTGATATTATCAAAATCCGCAAGATTATCCGCTAAAACAGGTATTAGATCCTTATCAATCTCTATAGCAATAACCTGCCCTGCTTTCTCGGCAATTGCTTTGGTTAAGGTTCCGGCACCAGGCCCAATTTCTACCACAACATCCTCAGAATTAATATCTCCACTACTTACTATTTTATTTAATATTCCTGGGTCAGTTATAAAATTCTGCCCAAACCTTTTCTTAAATTTAAAGTTGTGCTTAACCAAAATATCCTTTAAACTCATCAGCTACCAAGCCCTTCTATTTGTAATAAAGCCTTCTCCACTTCCTCCCTAGGGATGTTAAAGGAGTTGATTCTACGCAAAAATTGCTTAGCATTAGTATTACCAATCCCCAAGATTTCTCCCAGTTTAGAACGGCGCTTTCCACCAAAGGAAGAGCCTGTTAAACCCCAATAATATAAATCCTGGAGGCTGTATAAATCCTCTCCAGTATTATGTTCAACTTTAGCCTGGATAAGCGCTTCTTTTATAATCTCTGGACTTGCATATTCTACACCAATTTTACCCGTTTCTTTACAGCGGGCTTGTTTTTGGGTTAGATACGCTTGTTTGCAGTTTCCTACTCTGGCACTTACTATGCTACGAATCCTTTCACCCGGAAAATCAGGGTCGGTCAAAATAACAATACCTGAGCGCTTTGCAGCCTGTTCTATCTTTTTTAAAGTCTCCTCTGTTAATCCCATACCACTAGTTGCAATAATATCAGCATCTACTGCCCTTTTGACTGCACTTATATCATCTTTACCTTCAACAACAACTACTTCTTTAATTCTCATTTTATTTAATGTTCCTTTCAGATAATCTAAAGTATATTAAAAATACAAATTTTATAATTATCATACTATTAATTGCCTCATAACTCCAGAAAATAACTACCATTTAAATTCCGGATATACTTAGAAAAACGCCCTAAAAAGGCGTTTTTCTAAGTATGTATTACTCATTTAGCTTAGCCCTCTGATAAATGGTCTCGGGCGATTTTTTTATTCACAGATTTACGAGTATGTAGCTTTACCCTTTCAAAAGTAGGAGGATATACTTTTTCAAACAATTTGAATGCCTCCCTAGAAGTTGGTTTTTTCGTATTATTAATATCTGCGATTTGTAGAGAAAATATTACTGTCCACTAATGGCTGTCATGAAAGAGGAAAGAAGACACAGCAGGTGTGTCCCCTTCCCTCTTTCCGTTAAGACCGCGAGCTTTAAGCAACGCAGCAAGATGGGCTTTAGAGCAGCCATTATTCATTATTGGGGAGAACATAGACCCTAACCGTGCGCCTCCCCCAATAAAGGCATTCCTTTTTTGTTTCCATAAATACATCAAGCTTATTACCCTTGATGGCTTTACCTGTATCCTGGGCAACCCCATAACCATAGCCTTCCACCCATAATCGGGTACCTAAGGGTATAATCTTGGGGTCTACTGCGATTGTACCTACTTCAGGATAGGCACCAGTTAATGTCCGATTACCAGTATGGGTATAGGCCGATGCCTCCATAGCTATTATCCGTTCGACATGGGTTGGCTGCCGAGAAGCAATCACAGCCTTTGATCTCTGCCCTTGCAAAATTATCTTCGGTTGGGGTTCTTTTATAATTACTTCTGAATAATGCTCCCGGTATGTTTGAGTACCTTCTTCTAGCACCGTTTTATACATTACCTCTTTAAGACCCGGCTCACCTTCTTGTATAGTTTTAGTAAACCCCTTGGTTACATCCATGCTGTTTTTATATTCAACAGAAAAAGGTATTTCCTCTACCTCAGTAATAAAAAATTCTTGTCGGCGCATAACCTGAACATAATAAATATCATCTTTATAAGTAATGCTGAGATAATCTCGTCCTTCTAAAGCAATATTTTCTTCCTCTAAAATCTTTTCAACATTAGCATCAAAGGAGTAAAACTCTCTTTCTTGTCCATCAGCTTTGATAACATATCTATATAAGTTGATTTCGTCTAGATTAATTCCTGATGCCGCCCATTGTGAAGGATCCGAATACAGCATTGCTGATGTCAACAAAACAAGCAACACTAATCTTTTCATCTACTATCCCCTTCTATTCCCCAACCCACTTATATTTTTTACCATCCCTACAATATTTTAATCAATATATTGGGTTAGTGTGACAAGAAAAAGGATTTTTATCGGATGAATGGCAACTTCTTAGGATGCAGCTTACAAGTTAACCCTATAGTAGATTCATCCCAAAGTGCTCTCTTTCATGTGATGCATCATTCAGCATATCCCACGATCAGATGCGTCAGGGAAGATTAACATGCATGGGATGCATACCCATGATATTGGCTTATAAGGAATCAATTCTAAAAAGCCTCATCCCATTCTCCTTGGTAGCAGAAGCTACTTCTTCATAACTAATGTTTTTTATTTGGGCAATTTTTTCTGCAACAAGCTTAACATATCCCGGCTCATTCCTTTTCCCTCTGTAGGGTTCAGGTGTCAGATAGGGGCAGTCTGTTTCAATTAACAGTGACTCCAGCGGTACTTTTTCCACTACCTCCAAGATTTTATTTGCATTTTTAAAAGTAACCGGACCACCGATGGAGATAAAAAATCCTAAATCCATAATTTCTTTGGTCATTTCCCAGCTGCCGGAGTAAGCATGAAATACTCCACCTACTTCTAAAGCCCGCTCTTCTTTGACAATTGTTAAGACATCCTGATGGGCATCCCGGTCATGGATAATAATAGGTAGCTTGAGGTCCTTAGCCACTCCTATCTGCTGGCGGAATACATCCCTTTGTACATCCCTGGGTGAATTATCCCAATAATAGTCTAAACCCATTTCCCCCAAGGCTACTACTTTGGGATGACGAGCCAGCTTATAGATTTCCTCCCAAAAGCTTTTATCACCATCTTTTGCATCATGGGGGTGTAATCCCACCGAGGCATAAATAAAATCATATTTTTCAGCTAAGGCAATAGATTGTTGGGCATGACGCAGATTGTAACCTACATTTACTATTAAGGAAACTCCCTGTTCTTTCGCCCTTAAGATTACCTCATCTGTTTCTCCGTTAAACTTCACATCATCTAGATGAGCATGTGTATCAAATAGCATTATCCAACTCCTTACTTAACTTTGCTGCCGGAAGGCAGGTCTTTATTAATTGTTAAAACCTCTAAAATATCATCAGTAGAAGCTGCTAAAATCATACCCTGGGACATTATCCCCCTTAGTTTAACTGGTTTAAGGTTAGCCACTAAAATAAGCTTTTTACCAATTAACTCCTGTGGGTCATAGTGTTTAGCAATTCCCGAAACAATAGTCCTTGTTTCATCACCCATTTTCACTTCCAGCCTCAAGAGTTTATCAGCTTTTTCCACTTTTTCACAGTTTATAACTTCAATAATGCGCAAATCTAGTTTAGCGAAATCATCGATAGTTATTTCTTCTTTCAGTGGCTCCACTACAAAAGCTTTTTCTTCCGTTTTTTCTTCAACTTGCACTGAATCTTCTTCTAATATTTTCGGGTCGATTCTAGGGAAAATAGCCTCTTTCTTATTGACCTTAGTGCCGGGTTTAATAAGCCCCCACACCTTTGCATCATCCCATTTACCGTTATTAAGATCAAACCCAATCTGCTCTCCGACCCTAGCTGGTGTATCTGGCATAGCAGGTATTAATAGGGTAGTGCTGATTCGTATTGCTTCTAGAAGATTGTAAAGCACCGTTCCTAGCCGCCCTTTTTGCGCCTCATCTTTGGCCAAAACCCAAGGCATGGTTTCATCAATATATTTGTTTGCCCTACTAATAAGCTTCCAGATAGCTGTCAGAGCATTTGCAAAATCCAAATTCTCAATATAGCCTTCAGCTTCCTCCGGTACTTTAGCTGCTAGAGCTTTTAGTTCATCATCAAATTGACCTGGAACATTACCTTCGGGAATAATACCACCAAAATATTTATCCACCATGGCCACTGTTCGGCTCACTAAATTACCAAAATCATTGGCTAGGTCAGTATTGCATCTCTGAATTAGTGCTTCTTCTGAATAATAACCATCAGATCCGGCAGGAATTTCCCTCAATAGGAAATATCGGATGGCATCAACACCATATTTATCCATTAGGATATTAGGGTCTACCACATTCCCTTTGGATTTGGAAATTTTGCCGCTTTCTAATAAAAGCCAGCCATGTCCATAAACTTTTTTCGGCAGAGGCACCCCAGCAGCCATTAAGATAGTTGGCCAGATTACAGTATGAAAGCGGACAATATCCTTCCCTACCAGGTGGATATCAGCAGGCCAAAACCTTTGGTAAAGGTCATCCTTCTCCGTGCCGTAGCCTAAGGCTGATATGTAATTTGTAAGGGCATCAAACCAAACATAAATAACATGTTTTTCATTAATTGGTACAGGAATTCCCCAGTCAAAGGTTGTCCGGGAAACACATAAATCCTCAAGCCCCTGTTTTATAAAGTTAACCATCTCATTCCTGCGAGAAACAGGCTGAATAAAATCAGGATTTTTTTCTATATATTCTAAAAGCTGATCCTGGTATTTGGACATCTTAAAGAAATAGCTCTCCTCTTTAATAAGTTCCACAGATCGGCCGCAGTCGGGACAGTTGCCGTCTGTGAGCTGCCGCTCCGTAAAAAAGGTTTCACAAGGAGTGCAGTATCGCCCTTCATACTCAGACTTATAGATATCCCCTTTTTCATAAATTTTCTTGAAGATATCTTGAACCACTTCTTTATGGCGGTCATCAGTAGTTCGGATAAAATCATCATAGGAAATATTCAATTTTGACCACAATCTTTTAAAGCCATCGACAATATCATCCACATAAACCTTAGGCTCGATACCTTGATTTTTTGCCGTCCTTTCGATTTTTTGACCATGCTCATCAGAACCGGTCAAAAACCAGACATCATAGCCTTTGATTCTTTTATAGCGGGCCATAGCGTCTGCCATAACAGTTGTCAAAGCATGACCTATATGCAAATTAGCACTGGGATAATAAATTGGCGTGGTAATGTAAAATGTTTTCTTTTCACTCATTGTAAAAACCTCCTTAGTTAGTTACTGGTGGCTAGTGGCTAGTTCTATTTTAGGACAATTTATCGGGCTTTGTGACCAGTGTCCGGTGCCCAGAAAGGAATTTAAAGACAATGGTCGATAGTCGAGACGTGTCAACATGGATGTAAAGCTCACATGACGTGTCACGATGAATGTCAGGTTTCCGGGATGTTTCATCGTGTCATCGATTGGAGTCAGGAATCCTGCTTATATGTTAATATCATAGGATGTGTATCCCAACAAGCTGTCGTTCACCGAATGCTCCTTCGGTGACACAATATCACGGTAGCACGATGTCACGAAGTCTTCTTTAATCTAGCGAAGCGAAATCTTAATCTAACGTAACGAAGTGGAGTATAATTTTCTCGCCCACTCGCTCACTCGCCCACTAGTGACTCAAAAAAAAGCCCCTTCCCCTAGTACAGGGACAAGAAGCTCTTGTGTTACCACCCTGCTTCATTTCCACCTTACGGACGGAAATCTCAGCATCTCTCCGAATATTATCGGTAAGAAAGCTCTTTAACGGGAGCCAAGCGACTGTTTTGCTGCTCCAGATCCATCTTCGCCATCTTTTGACAGTATGGGCTTCCACCACACCCACTCTCTGGTCCTGCTACTTAATGGCTACTCAATCCTTCATAGCTTTTACTATTTTTCTTTATGTATAATTTAGTATAATGAACACCCCAATAATTGTCAAGTTCTGCCGATTTTGTCATAATTACTCGTAAACAATCTCCTAATTGTAATTTTTTTTCAAAATATTAGGAATATACCTTGACTTTTACTGGAAGTACTGGTATCATCTAGTTGAGTGTTGTCGAAATTTGTAGGAAAGAGGGGGGTAAAGATGAAATCAACAGGTATTGTTCGTAAAGTGGATGAGCTTGGCAGAGTGGTTATTCCAATTGAACTACGCAGAACCTTAGGTATTGACGAAAAAGATGCTTTAGAAATATACGTAGACAATGAAAAAATCATTCTGAAAAAGTATGAGCCAGCATGTGTTTTCTGTGGTAATGCGGATAACGTTCAGACTTATAAAGGTAAGCTTGTATGTAGTGAATGTGCCCACGCAATGGCAGCCAACGCAGGTTAATCTCTTACATAAGAAAAACCGCCCCTTATTGGGGCGGTTTTTCGTTGCCTAGGGCGGGGCGGCATGGAAACCGCGCCCCTACGCAATACAATTTTTTCCGTAGGGGCGCGCATCGCGCGTCCGTATATTGGACAACCGTATATTGGACAACCGTATATTGGACAACCGTATATTGGACAACCG
>JUEF01000160.1 GCA_000802045.1 Peptococcaceae bacterium BICA1-8 | reverse complement strand
GAAAACAGCAGCCAGGTATAAGTCAACGCCTAGTCTGTCGCCTAAATAGGCTAAGAGTGCTGCCAATAATGCATTTGTAAAAAAACCTGTTAATAGAACTGTACCGTCAAAGGTCTCCTCTAAAACGCCTTTGATTCCACCAAAGACGGAGTCCAATGAAGCCAAAACAGCTACTGACATATATTTAGCAAATACTATCGGGATTTGAAAGGAAATGGCGGAACCGATAATTGCTCCGAATAATAAGCCTAATAATGGAAGCCACATAATATCACCTACTCATTAATCTTGGTATAATTAAATTGATAAGTCCCTGTATAAGCCGGAATTTCTATTGGGTTTTCTGAAGTAAACTTAGTATAGCTTACTGGAAAACCGGTGCCTTTTAAAAGGTCATACTCTCCTGAAAGTAACATTTCTTCCAGGATATCAGGATTACCTATAGCTGAAATTTCAAAAGGTGGAGCAAGTCGGGTAATATTTACTAGGATTACGTTTCCAACACACCTAATTTCAGTCGGTGTTACGATTCTTTCGCCATTTATACTAATAGCTTCAGCCCGACCTAATTTTAATTCAGTAATAATATTAAGGATGTTTTCATAATGAATTATATAGCGGTTTGGGTCGTCATTAGGAGAGGCGTTAAGACCTGCGTTATTATCATCAACAATTACTTTAATGCCCCTACCCTTTACTGGTAGAAGTCCGGCTTGCAATTTGGCTTTTTGCACCTTTTGCTGGAGAAGTTTTATATCTACTTGCTCCGTTGGAGAACTGTTTTCAATTTTATCTAATTCTTCCCGAAGGAGATTTATTGCTTCTTGGTATTTAGCAATTTCCTCTTCTGAGTTGTTAATTAGTCCAACTAAAGCTTCGTTTCTTTGACCTATAGGGTTAGATGTTAGTGAAGCTTGAGCTTTAAATTGCAAAGATAGGAGCAAACCGGATATAATACATACTATAGTGATTGGCAAAACCCATTTTCTCACAGCATCTACCCCCTTTCTCAGAGTATCTATACCAATCCTTCAATATATTATAGCACAGAGTGATATAAAATAAAGATATAAGATGCTTCCAACTAGAAGGTGTTAGTTGGGAAATGCGCCTATTGAGTAAATATAATTTCCTATTTAAAATGAGAAAGAAAAACAGGGTTTTCAAATAAATTATCGAACAATAATATTTAGTCAATAAATAGAAAGGTGGTGCCGCCTTGTTTGAACAATATTTAAAGATTTTCAACCCGATTAACCTTTTGGATCTAATTATTGTAGCTTTTGTTATTTATAAATTGATGATGATTTTAAAAGGAACCCGGGCGGTACAATTGATTAAAGGGTTAGTTGTTCTTTTAATGGCTACGGTAGCCAGTAAAATATTAGGTTTACAGTCTATTAATTGGCTCCTGGAAAAGGCTCAAACTGGGTTTTTTATCGCAATTCCCATTGTATTTCAGCCAGAACTCAGAAGGGCTTTAGAGCAGCTAGGACGTGGAAAGTTGTTTGCCCGAAATGAATATTTGGCTATAGAGGATGTAGAAAAGCTAGTTAATGAAGTTGTTCGAGCGGTAAAAAGCATGGCTAAAAGAAAAATAGGTGCTTTAATTGTGATAGAAAGGCAAACTGGGTTAGCTGATTTTGCGGAAACAGGTATTAAGGTGGATGGCATTATTACTAGTGAACTGTTAATGAATACCTTTATTCCCAAGACTCCTCTCCATGACGGTGCAGTAATTATGCAGGGCAATAGACTAATGGCAGCCGGCTGTTTTCTTCCTCTTTCGGAAAATCCTAATCTCAGTAAAGAGCTTGGGACCAGACATCGAGCTGCAATGGGTATTACTGAGGTTTCTGATGCAATAGTTGTATTAGTCTCCGAAGAAACTGGTGTGATTTCAGTTGCTGAGGATGGTAAACTTACCCGTTATTTAGATGACATGACTTTAAAAGAGCTTCTTATTAACAGGTTAACTCCCGAACAGAAAACGACCCATTTCTGGAACTGGAGGTCATAATTATGGCAGAAACTTGGAAAGATAATCTAATTTATAAACTAATTGCTGTTTTATTGGCTGTCTTATTATGGTTATATGTAACGGCTGATCAAAACCCTCCTTTAGAGAAAACGTTAAATTTAAGCGTAAATTATGAGAATTTACTGGATAATTTGACCCTTACCTCCAAAACCAATGTCGTCAATATTAAAATCCGAGGTGAGCAAAAAATTATTAATGGTCTAGGCTTAAAGGATTTTGAAGCCCGCGTTGATCTAGCACAGGTGAAACTGGGTCAACAGGCACTCCCGGTAATAATAGGAAATCCTTTGGGGATAGAGATAACGGATGTTTTTCCTAAAGAGGTCAGTGTAAATGTTGATGTGATAGCGGAAAGGCAGGTCCCTGTAACAGCAGCTTTGCTAGGTGAGACTGCCCATGGCTATTCTAGCTTTAAAGCAACAGTCAAACCTTCCCAAGTAGTAATCAGGGGACCGGCAAATATTTTGGATAGCCTAGAGGAAGCCCGGGTTGATGTTAACTTGAACTCTGCCCAGTCAAATCTAGTACTGAACCTGCCCATTAAGGTTCAGGATAAATTGGGAAACTGGTTTGGAGCCGATACCTTAAATATTATACCCAATACTGTAGAGGTTTTTATTCCTATTGTTCAAGATACACCTAGTAAGACAGTACCTGTTAAACCTGTAATTGATGGCAAGCCTGCCCTAGGATATCAGATTGCTAGGATAATGGTAGAACCGGAGACAGTAAAAATTCTAGGTCAATTTAATAAGTTGGATACTATAGATTTAATACAAACCTTACCAGTTAATCTTACCGATGTAAAAGAAAATGTTATCCAAGAAGTAGATTTAAGTATACCCTCGGGAGTAACTGTTTTATATGGTACAAAAGTAAAAGTAATTGTTCAGATAGAATTAAGTCCAGTGCAAAAAAACTTTGATATTCCTATAAAGGTTTATAACAGTAAAAGCAGCCAGAAGGTGCTTGTAACAACAGAAGCTGTTAAGGTTAATGTAGAGGGTAAGAAGGATATTATGGATAATATAACCTTCCAGGATATTATTGCCTTTGTCGATGTAGCAGGCTTGGATTTTGGCACTCATGAACTAGAGGTACAGATAGATGCACCTGATGAAGTGCAGCTTAAAAATATTGAACCGCTAAGAGTCAAGGTAGAAATTAACATCTTGGAGGAAAAACCGGCAACGACTAATTCTGCTACTACTCCTGATTGAAGATTGAGCGTCAATTGTACTTATGGGTGAACATATTGCGTCTGATTATTAAACCCGTGCTCAGTACCCGGTGACCAGTGACCAGGATTAAAAGGTTAAGGTTTCGCTACATTTCATTCCGCTAGGTTAAGGTTGAGAAAAAACTAAAAAACACTATTTAATCTTAGCCCAAACGGTAGTTGTCAGACGCAATAGCTAGACCCACCTCAAAACATAGGGAGCGATAAAATGTGAAAATATTTGGAACTGATGGTGTAAGAGGGCAGGCTAATTCTGATTTAACACCGGAGCTGGCTTTTAAATTAGGAAGAGCTGCTGCATATATATTAAATCCTCAAGATAGGAAAAAGGCAATTGTTATTGGCAAGGATACACGTATTTCTGGGGATATGTTGGAAAGTGCACTGATTGCGGGCATTTGTTCTGCCGGTGTTAATGTATTAAAAGTAGGGGTAATGCCTACACCAGGCATTGCCTTTCTTACTAGAAAATTAGAGGCAATGGCCGGGGTAGTTATCTCTGCCTCCCATAATCCTGCTGGTGATAATGGTATAAAATTTTTTAACCACCAGGGCTTTAAACTGCCTGATGAAATAGAGAATAAAATTGAATTAATTATAGCTCAAGGCATGGAGGAGATACCTTATCCAATCGGAGCTGATGTGGGCAAGGTGGAGGATATCAAGGAAGGCAGTCGGCTTTATAAAGAGTTCCTGAGAGAAGCTGTTGATATAAATTTAGACGGCCTTAAGGTGGTAACAGATTGTGCTAATGGTGCTGCTTATATAATCAGCCCATCTTTACTTAGGGAATTGGGTGTAGAGGTAATTAGTATTTTTGAAAAACCGGATGGGATTAATATTAATAAAGACTGTGGTTCCACCCATATGGGGGCTTTACAAAAAGTAGTCCTTGAGAGTGGGGCCCATTTAGGTATAGCATATGACGGTGATAGTGACCGGGTGCTGGCAGTTGATGAGCTAGGTAATATAGTTGACGGAGATCAGATACTAGTAATCTGCGGCTTAGAGCTGCAAAAACAGGGTCTACTTACAGGTAATAAAGTAGTTGGTACTGTTATGAGTAATCTAGGTTTGAAGCAGGCTTTTGAAAAGAGTGGGATTAAAGTAGAAGAAACCAAAGTAGGAGACCGATACGTACTGGAAAGAATGCAAGAAACCGGAGCAATATTAGGGGGAGAGCAATCAGGACATATCATCTTTTTAAACTATAATACAACAGGAGATGGTATACTAACAGCTCTCAAGCTTTTGGAGGTTGTTAAAAAAAACGGAAGACCTTTATCTCAGCTAGCACAACAGATGGAAAGGTTTCCCCAGCTTCTTGTTAATGTACGAGTAAAAGATAAAAGCTCCTGGCAGACCAATGAAAGCATTCAAAATATTATTAAAGACTATGATCAAAAGCTGGGAAAACGAGGTCGGATTTTAGTCAGAGCCTCAGGAACCGAAGCCTTAATTCGAGTCATGGCTGAAGGTAACGACCTCGCTGAACTAGAGCAGATAACCCAAGAGATTGCGCAAGTAATTGCTAAAGAACTTTCTTAGACGTATTACTTCTGGGTGAAATCGTGCGTCTGACAATTACTCCTAGGTGGAGATATTGCGTCTGACATTTACTTCGGAGTAATTTTATTGCGTCTGACAATACTTTTGGGTGAAGATTGAGCGTCTGATAAGAACGTGTGTCCAGTGACCAGATAATTAAGGTTAAGGTTTCGCTACATTTCATTTCGCTAGGTTAAGGTTGAGAAAACACTAAGAAACACTACTAAATTTAGCTTGCCGCCAGGTTCATCCCAGCAGTTTTGTAATGCTTGTGTCAGACGCAAAAGACTGCCTACTTGGTATGTCAGACCCATAAAACTAGCTAGAAAGTAAATGTCAGACGCGATAGATAGACCCGTAAGTATGCCACCTCCAAAGGAGAAGGAAATGATTATCGGCATTGGTACTGATATAATTGAAATAGCTAGGGTTAAAAAGGCTGCGCAGACCCGGCCTAAAATGGTGGAGCGGATTTTTACCAGAACGGAGATTGACTACTGTCAAGGTTCAGGGGATTTTTTTGCCCCTTTGGCTGCTAGATTTGCTGCTAAGGAAGCGGTAGCCAAAGCCTTAGGGACAGGCTTTAGGGATTTTAAGTGGCAGGATATCGAGGTCATAAATGACCCACTTGGTAAACCTTCTATAAGGATACACGGCAAAGCTCAGGAAAAAGCCCAAGAATTGGGTGTTATGCAAATTAACATAAGCCTCAGTCACTGCCGTGACTATGCTGTGGCAATGGTCATTTTAGAAGGGGGGTAAAGAAAGTTGTTTGTGGTTACTGGAAAAGAGATGGCGGCAATTGATAAGATAGCAGTTGAGGAATGGAATATTCCTGAATTAGTTCTTATGGAAAATGCCGGTTTGAGAGTAGTGGAGGAAATAAAGGAGCATTTCCCCACGCTTAATGGAAAAAAGGTAATTATAATTGCTGGCAAGGGTAATAATGGCGGTGATGGACTTGTTATTGCCCGCCACCTCATAAATATGGGTGCTGATGTTAGAGTATTTACCTTAGGCGCTAAAGAGTATCAGGGGGCAGCACTTGTCAATTATCGGATAGCCCAAAAGCTACCGATAAAGTGGCATAATATTGAGAATGAAAATAGCTTACATCTCTTGCGGTTATCTCTACATTATACGGATATAATTATCGATGCCCTATATGGTACAGGCTTTAACGGCAGTATTCAGGGGCTTGCTAAGAAGGTCATTGAAATCATTAATGAAAACAGCTCTTTAACCCTGGCTGTAGATGTTCCCTCTGGCTTAGATGCCGATTCAGGTAAAGTGCAAGGATCTTGCATAAAAGCTGATGTAACTCTAACCTTTCAGCTTCCAAAGTTAGGTTTAGTTGTGCAGTCGGGATATAAATATACCGGCAAATTAAAGGTGGTTGATATTAGTATACCTGTGGCGCTTATTGAAGATCTCAAAATAAAAAAGCACTTAATTACTAAAGAAATGGTTGTAAAAGACCTTCCCTATCGTTATTCCGAAAGTCATAAAGGTAATTTTGGTCATGTATTAATAATAGGTGGTTCACAAGGCATGATGGGGGCAGTAAACCTTGCTGCTAGAGGGGCATTTGCTATGGGGGCAGGTCTGGTGACTGCTGTTGTTCCTAAGTCTATCCAACCCACACTTGCCACTTCCTTGCCTGAATTGATAACTTATCCGGCGACAGAAACGCCTCAAGGTACGTTAGGACTTGTTTCTGGTCCGGAAATTATTGAAGTTTTATCAGGTAAATCAGTAGTTATTTTGGGACCGGGAATGGGTAGGAATAGCGAAATCCTACCGTTTTTAACTTGGCTTTTAGTGCAGCTCAAAACTCCACTTGTTATAGATGCCGATGGCCTCAATGCCCTGGCCGAGCGTCTCGATATTTTAAAAGAAGCAACAGTGCCAATTATATTAACTCCTCATCCCGGGGAAATGAGTCGTCTTTTAGATCTGCCCATCCAAGATATTCAGGAAAATCGCTGGGAAAGGGCTTTGGATTTAGCTCATAAATATGGCATTTGGGTAGTACTAAAAGGTAATAAAACAGTTATAGCATCACCGAAGGGAGAAATATTTATAAATCCAACGGGTAGCCCCGCTTTGGCTGCAGCAGGGACAGGTGATGTCCTAGCTGGTATGATTGGGTCTTTATTAGGACAGGTTAATGATATCAGTCAGGCTCTATGTGCTGCCGTTTATTTACATGGTTTAGCTGGTGAGGAAGCTGCAAGACAAGTAGGAGAAATCAGCAGTAAAGCCGGTGATATAGTTAGTGTCCTACCCCAAGTTATTAAAAAAGTTTCTGCTGAACAACAGGCGAAAAAGGAGTTTGGATAATGAATAGTAGACCAGTTTGGGCAGAGATTGATCTAAAAGCAATTCAGAATAACCTCTTAGAGGTAAGGAAACTGGTAGGGACAAAAATAATTATGGCTGTCGTTAAAGCCAATGCTTATGGGCACGGTGCCTTAGAAGTAAGTAAGGCATGTTTGGCTCAAGGGGCCGATAGACTGGCGGTAGCAATTTTAAATGAGGCAGTTTTTTTAAGACAGGGTGGTATCCAGTGTCCACTAATGGTACTAGGCTGGACGCCGATAGAAGATTATCAGCGGGCACTAGAAAATAATATTATTTTAACTATTTATAATCTAGAGGAAGCACGGAGGTTAAACCAACAAGCGGCTGCTATGAATAAAAAAGCTACCGTTCATATTAAAGTCGATTCTGGTATGACAAGAGTTGGTCTAGTGCCTTCAGTGGAAAGCCTAAATAATGCTCAAGAGATATTAGCTATGCAGAATCTAGAAGTGGAAGGTATCTTTACCCACTTAGCAAAAGCTGATGAGCTTGATAAAACATATTCCCACGGGCAGTTGAAACGGTTTCTCGAGTTTGCCCAATTGCTAGAGGAAAAGTCTAATCAGCAGATTCCGATTAAACATGCTGCAAATAGTGCTGCAATTATTGACCTGCCGGAAGCTTATTTAGACCTGGTAAGGCCTGGAATTATGCTTTACGGTCTCAAACCCTCAGGGGAAGTTAATTTATCCAGAGTTGATTTGAAGCCAGCCATGACGCTAAAAGCTAGGACATCTCGGGTAGAAATATTTCCTAAAGGAACTAGGGTGAGCTATGGCGGAATTTTTACTGCTGCTCAAGAAACAGTAATCGCTTCTTTGCCTATAGGTTATGCTGATGGTTATACAAGACTTTTGACAGGTAAAGGTGAGGTATTATATCAAAACCAACGGTTTCCGATAATAGGTAGAATCTGTATGGATCAGTGTATGGTTGATGTTACCTCTGGGTCTTCAGTAGAACTAGGGGATGAATTTATCTTAATGGGAAAAGGTCAGAAGGACAGTATTAGTGCGGATGAAATAGCAGAAAAGCTGGGAACAATAAATTATGAGATTGTCTGCATGATTTCAGACAGGGTACCCAGAATATATATAAATAAATTGCTATAAAATACCATGCTTAAAGAGATAAAGTATAGCAGGTATTTCATTGACTTTTGTAGTAAATAATATATATAATGATATAGCATTTAGTGTGTACGGTAGGCTTTTTCTTTTCGTTGATGCTTGGGAGGGGTAGAATAGTGTCTGATTTAAAAAGGATAATGATTTCATTGCCAGATAATTTACTTGAGGAGGTTGACGGGATCGTTGCCCTCGAGAAAAAAAACCGCAGTGAATTTATCAGGGAGGCTATGAAACTATATATAGAAGAGAGGAAAAGAAGATACTTGAGAGAACAAATGCGGATAGGCTATCTGGAGATGGCTTCTATAAACTTGGCGTTAGCCTATGAAGGATTAAATAGTGAAGATGAAGTACAGGTCTTATTTGATAAGGCACTTGGAGTGTAGATGATATGGTAACAGTAAAGCGTGGGGATATATTTTTTGCGGAATTAAGCCCTGTAGTGGGTTCAGAACAGGGTGGAGTACGCCCTGTTCTAATAGTACAAAATGATATAGGTAATCAATACAGTCCGACTACTATTGTGGCTGCGATTACCAGCCAAATCAGCAAAGCCAAGATACCTACCCATGTGGAGATATCAGCAGAAGAGGGCGGTTTGGCTAAAGACTCGGTAGTCTTAGCCGAACAGGTCAGGACTATAGACAAGCGCCGTCTTAAAGAAAAAGTAAGTAGTGTGGATGATAAGCTAATGAAGAAGATAAACCACGCTTTAGAGATAAGTATGGGATTGGTTGATTTGTAAATTGTCCCTAAAGGGATGTCCCTAAAGGGATGTCCCTAAAGGGACAGGTTGAGGTTAAGGTTAAGGTTAAGGCTGAGATTAAGATTAAGATTTCGCTTCGCTAGATT
>JUEF01000159.1 GCA_000802045.1 Peptococcaceae bacterium BICA1-8 | reverse complement strand
TAACTCCTTTTTTTTGAACTTCCTGAATATAATTTTCTTTAATTTCTGGCACATTTCCAAAAACTTCATTTGCAACTCTTTCAACATCTATCTTTCTTAACTCTTCTAAATCTTCATTAATCATATTTTTAAAGTCTATCCTTTTTTCTATTTCCTGCTCACCATAATATTTTGTAATTATATTATTAGCAGTTTTCTCAAGCACCTTAATTTTTTCCTTACCCGAAATTTCGCTTGTACATCTTAAAAATAATTTAGAGAGATAAAATTCCTTTTCACCATCTATTTCATTTTTTTTCTCTAGAAGTCTTATTGCAAAGTTGCTTAAATTAATATAAACGAATTCATCAATTTTCTGATTTTCATTAGGTAGTGCAGTTTTTTGCTTTATAATAGAGTTAATCTTACCTAATTCGGAATTCTCTACATAATGTATGTAAGAATCTCTATAATTAAATTTCAAAATTGCAAGGTGCTTGATTCCTTCTAACTCTAACAAAACAAAAGCTATATCGGCTGAGGGAATATCCGGGTTTTGCCAGCATTATTTTATATAGTTTTTCTGCCATTTCTTTTGAGATAAATGCAAATTTTTCATTATCTTCGAAAAGCATCTTGCATAGTTGGTTAATTTTATTTTCTTCTTGATTAAAGCAAGCTACTTTTATGTTAGAATCATAAATACTTTTTTGTAAATGTTTTTCGATAAATTCGTTTATATCATTATTTGAATTATGTAGATTATCAGATAGTACAGGCGTACCTAATGAATTATCTAAAATATGAACTATTATGCTGTCAATTATAATTTTTTTATCCACTTAGCTTATTCTCCTTAAACTTTGTTAATTGTAATAAAGATAGTATTAAAACAGAAGGTTGCATATTTTCTGCACTTGCATCCGCGTCTTACCTAATATAACATTTTTTATGATTAAACAGTTAAAAAAGGTTATTTGGCGAAGCTTTAAATGATGTGCATGAGTTTATGAATACGAAGAAGTATTATCAGTAAATATCCTTTTTTTAAAAAAGGAAGCGATAACTAGGCAGAATTTCTGCTTAATGTTTATCGCTTTTGTTATTTTTCATTTATAGTGGATGGTCTTAGAGTGAGTCATGAACGGGTTGCATAAGTTTAAAGAATAATTTTAATATTTCCCCGTAACTACTCCTAATGAAGATGCCTTAATAAAGGGTAGTTTATTAAGGATTTTTAGATTTTCAACATTCCCAGTAACAACAACTCCCCAAACCTTAATATCTTCATGGGTTAGTTCACCATCTTGACCTACGATGTTATTATAAATCCGCTCAAATTCACCTTTAAACCTTGTATTATACTCCATTCCGTGATGTAGTGCCCAGATAAAATGCTGTAGAGGATCCTCCCGTAGGTCGCCATTAGCATTATAAGCCTTAATTCCATAGGCGGTTTCTTCGGAACGTATCCTCGCAGGATAGTCTACCTCATATGTTGTACCATCATTTTGCTGTTGCTTTTCCATACGTGGTTTGCTTTCTGTCTTTTTTTGTTCGTTTAAATCATCTATCCAATACCATGCTAAGGTTATATTATCCGGCAATATGTTCTTAACTTCATCTAGACTATAAGCTTGGTCAAAGGACAGAGCCATTTCCATTACCTTGTCAGAGCTGATATTTTCTAGTAGCTGTAAATCATTTTTGTAGTTAGGATAATTCAGGAAGGGATAAAAGAAAACCATCTCCCTTTGTCCTAATTCATTGTATCTCTGCATTTCTAAGTCCCCTGCATCCCAGCTTGGTCCGAGGATTAGAGGTGACCCCGAACCAATCCAGTTGCCATAATAATCTTTAAACAGACCGTAGTTATATTCACCTTCGCCTGTATTTACTACTTTTTTTTCAATAATTTTATGAGTAGTATATTCATTTCTGCCGCCGAGAATTTCATGATATCTTGAAACTTTACCAATATATTTATTGGGTGCTGAAATTTCATTAAAACTATCTACTGCAATTTGTACTGGCCCTTCTAAACGATAGTTTATGCCGCTATTAGCAATAGAACCTCCTATCAAAATAACTCCCATTACCAGAATACTGACTAATGCATTTCTTATAATTGAGTGCCATTGAGCTTTTCTGATCGCCTTGTTGAATTTAGTATTTTTAAAGTTATCAAATAGACTATCCAATTCTTTTTCATCGTTTTGTTCAGTATTGTTAAAATTATTTTTATCCAAGATTTAACCCCTCCCAAATCTCTTTAAATTTATTTCTGGCTCTATAAAGATATACTTTTATTTTTTCTTCCTTCATTTCTAAAATACTTGCTATATCTTTATAAGACAGCTCTGTTACATACTTGAAAATCAGCAGTTCCCTATAGGATGGTTTTAGCAAATCTAAAGCTCTCTGAATAGCTCTTCTCTTTTCTTCAGTTATAATGTAATCCTCAGTGCTTTCAGTTAATACTATAAGATTTTGCAAATCACTTACGGAAATAATGCTTCGCTTTTCCTTGTTGTATAAGTTGTAATAACTATTGATAGCTACCTTAAAGAGCCATGCTCTCATTTTATCTCTGTCAATGCCATCAATATTTTTGATGGTCCTATATAAAGTTTCTTGGATTATATCTTCTGTATCTTCCTTGGAAGCACCCATTTTAATAAGATGTTTAAAAACCAGCTTGGCTTCCTCTAATAAAAGCTGTTCTAAAGTTTCATCCCGCATTTTTCACCACCCTAATTACGGATAGGTACCTTATCCGTTAAAACAATATATCTTACTTAACTCTCATAACATATAACAACTGTGTCCACAAAAAGTATACAAAATTTCACCTTTTAATTGTACTAAAAAAGATAACCCTTTAATGGGGTTATCCGCAAATTAGTAAAGAAGCTGTAATTAATTAAAACTTATTAATTTTCTTGACTTATTCTTGTTCGTTTTACGCCCTTGAAAATAAAATTATATACTTATCTTATACAAAATCAGAAAACTTTGAGGTTTAGAATTTGAGGTTGACAAAGCTATTTTAATGTTGTATATTTCTAACATAAAGTTATGTATTCCTAACATTAAAGTATGGAGGTATAAATAATGAAGTCAAAAACAATTCTTTTCCTAAGTGTATCTACGCTCTCTGTAATTATTTTTGGCCTATTTTTTTTAGCAATACGGTTGCTTGACAATAATAGCATCTCTGCATTATTTGTTGTTTTTGTTGCATTACTAATCATCACTTTTTCATTTAAGGTATTAAAAAGATTCGTTGGTGATTTGAAGGATGGTTTTCCAATTGACGATGAGCGATCCAAGAAAATAAGGATGTACGCCGCAAGCTATTCATATTTCATCTCCATATATATATGGCTGGCACTTCTTGCCTTTCATAAATATCTAGATCGAGACGATATTCTCATAGCTGGGTTACTTGGAATGGCAATTTCGTTTTTTGCATTCTGGGAAATATTAAGTAAGAGAAAAGGCCTTGAATAGATGAAAACAAGAATAAAGGAATATCGAGCACGATTTAACCTTACCCAAGCTGAGTTAGCAAAAAAAATCGGTGTAAGACGAGAAACAATTGTATTTTTGGAAAAGGGTGAATACAATCCCTCACTAAAACTTGCCGCAAAAGTTGCACGCGAACTAAACACAACTATTAATGAACTGTTTATTTTAGAAGATCACGATTATAATTAAGCTTCTCTTTTATTAAGCTCTGAGAGGATTGCATTTAGTTCTCCACCAATAAGAAAAGCCTAAGGATAAGATAACCCAGCCTAATGTAGTAAATATCGCTCCTGGCAATACTTTATTCAAGCCTAAGCTACGATTGGGAAGATAACGATAAAGAACTGAAAATAAGATTATCATTATAGTAATAGCACTAACATATCGAAAACCATCCCATACTTGAGTAAAGAACATTGATAAGCCAAGATACTCAAAAACATATTTCCCTATGGTCTCACCTAAAACAAGGCCTAAAAAGGAAACTGTAATACTAAATGCAAAGAAGAGAGTTAAGAGGAATGATAGCCCTGCCGTTTTCCACAGAGGTCTACTCTCTTTTATATTAAAAGCCCTGTTAATTGCATTAGCTAAAGCCCGAATACTCTGTGATGCAATCCAAAGAGTCGCGATCATACTAAAAGACATTAGTGTGACATTCCTTTTGGAAATTATTTCTTCGGTAACTGATATAACTAAAGCATAGGTACTTTCTGGAAGCAGCCAAGCTAATCCCATTAAAACATCCCTATTTAATAAGGGTGTATAGGCTATTAAAGTAAGGATTACTAAAAGAAAAGGGAAAAAAGATAGAATTAAATAAAAAGCGACCTGAGCACCTTGCCCAGTAACGTCATGATTTTTTCCCCGTTGGTATAATTCTTTGATAATACCTAACATTCCGACCCCACCTTCGCTTTACACTACATTATAGTATAGATTTACTATATACCCATAAATTAATTTTATTAAAATGTTTAAAATAATTTATATTAGTGTAATTAACTTATAAGAGGAAACACAATAAATTACAGGGAGGCTTTTAATGTTAAAAAAATATTTTGATAAGTTAATAAATGGCAGAAAAAAAGCTGAGCAGAAAGACACAGCAAAAAAGGTAGCTGCGGGTTTAACGGTGGGTACTGCAATTGGTGCCGCAGCAGGAGTTTTGTTAGCGCCTAATTCTGGTAAGGAAACAAGAGAAGGGATTTCAAAAAAGACTAAAGAAGCCCTAGGCGAGTCAAAAGAGTATATGCAGGATAAATTTGACCAGGTAAAAGAAAAAGGAAAAGAAGTTATTGAAAATACTAAAGAGGCTCTTGAAGAAGCCAAAGCTAGAAAAGAAAAAACAACAACTGAAATAAATGATGAAGCCAATGAAGTAGAAGTTACTAAAAAGACTGCACAGGAAACTGAAAGCCTAAAATATTAACTTAAGTAGGTGTGAAAATGTATATTTCAATTCAAGATTTGGCAACATTCTTAATAGCCTGCATAGTTATTGCTACGGGCACTTATTTCTTTATAACACTAATGAATATAAATAATTTATTGAAGGATTTTAGGAAAAAATTTAATAATAACGAGGATTTTTTCAAGAACCTTGTAAAAGATGTGGCGGTAAGTGCTAAAAACATAAAAGAAATTAGCGGTGTAATAGCAGATAATAAAGAGGTTTTACAAGAAAAATTGCCTAAATCTATAGAAAATGCATACATAATAAGCACCATTTTAAAAAATACTGCACAAAACGTTGACAATTCAGTGGAAGTTATCAATGGTCATCTGCTAGAAACCGCAAGCACTGTAAAGGAAAACACCCAGGACATATTTACTTACATGAAGATTATTAGTGAAGGCTTGAGGGTATTTATCCAGGTATTTACTCGCTCAAAATAACATAATAAATCCGGAAATTCCTACCTGGCCGAGAAGTTGCAAAAAGGGTTAATTAATAATTAAGCACTGTATCATAAAAGATAACAGTGCCTTTTTTGTGGGCATCTAGAATGTAAATTATTCTGCAAAAACATCGTTCAAGCAACTTAAGCTAGTTATCCTCATATAGGTTTTTAACAGCTGTTAATACCCAACAAGGTATAACATTATGTTATTGACCAACTGACTGGACTTTAAATCTTCACCAATTTATCTTGCCATTTTTCATAGAGTGGAACCATAGCCTTTTGCCATTCTGCTTTATCAGGCTCGGTAACATTCATACCGTTTGCCAAAGATAGTATGCTTTTTTGATTATTAAGCATAGAATGTATTAGAATAAATCCGGGGGTATTAAACATGAATATTCACAATAACAATTTTTCATGCCAACTTTCCCATATCACATATAGGCTTAGTTATTATACTAAGGTATTTTTTTCTACTCCTAACCCATGGGAAAAGATGTACTATGTTAATTTAATATCTAATGAATTATTTTGGCTTAATAGTTTAACCCAACAACTGTGGGAATATTTTACAGAGCCAAATAATACTATTGAAGAGAAACAATTTACATTAACAGAACTTGCTAAATATACTGGTGCAAATGGAACGCCAGCATATGCTGCAGTCAATGGAATAGTATATGATGTGAGTCTGGAGGAGACTTGGGGTGGGGGTAGCCATTTTGGGTTAATAGCAGGTAAGGATTTAACAAATCAATTTAAGAGCTGTCATCAGGCAGAGGCCATTCTAAATAATCTACCAGTGGTTGGAGTGTTAATATAATGAATAGCTGTCCAATAGCTATATCTAAGGATTTTATAGCCAAGAACCTTATAAAACTTTCATTACAGAATACACACAAGATAAATTTAATTTGGTTAGAGCTAGCAGGCTGTTCTGGTAACATTATATCTTTATTAAATGCTGATAATCCTGATATAAATTATTTTTTAACTAATATGATTTCCCTTAAATATAATAATAGTTTAATGGCAGCAGAAGGAGAAAAGGCATATCGACAATTTTTGGAAACTTTAGATACTGAGTTTATTTTAGTTATTGAAGGAGCAGTATCCACAAAGGCCCAAGGCTTATATGATGTAGTAGCCAAATATAATGGACAATATGTTACAGGGATGGAGGCCGCAAAATTAGCAGGTGAAAGAGCAAAGCATATTTTAGCAGTTGGTACATGTGCAGCATATGGCGGCATATCAGCAGCCGCTCCCAATCCTTCTGAAAGTGTAAGCGTCTCCGCTTTTCTAAAAAGGGATATTATAAATGTTCCGGGTTGCCCGGTTCATCCTGACTGGATTATTGGAACTATAGCCCATCTTCTTGTCTTTGGAGTTCCTGAGCTTGATCAAAAAAATAGACCTGTTATTTTTTATAGTATTAACATTCATGATGCCTGCCCCAGAAGGTCATTTTTTGATCAAAGAGTATTTGCAGAAAAACTAGGAGAGCCCTTTTGCATGTTTAAGCTTGGATGCAGGGGTCCAGTCACTAATACTGACTGCCCTATTCGACGTTGGAATGATACAGACAATTGGCCCATTGGTGACAATACTCCCTGTATAGGATGTGCCCGAGAGGGTTTCCCAGACTTAATGGAACCCTTCATTAGATATTAAAGGATGGTTGCTCATGGCTAAAATTACTGTCAATCCTATAACAAGAATAAGCGGTTTTCTAGAAATCGAAGTAACTGTTGAGAATAATAGAATAATTGATGCTAAAAGTAGTGGTATGCTTTTTAGAGGCTTTGAAAAAATGCTAAAAGGGAGGCCTCCTTTAGATGCAGTTTACTTTACTGAACGTATCTGCGGAATATGTTCAACAGCTCATAGTTTGGCAGCAACTCTGGCCTTAGAATATGCTTTAGATATTGAACCTAATGAAAATGCAAGAATGATAAGGGATTTTGTCCATGGTTGTGAATTTCTGCAAAACCATATTCGCCATTTTTATCAGTATACTTTACCCGATTATATAAAAGGTCCTAACATCCATCCACTAATAAATAATTATAGCGTTGATCTAAGACTTCCCCCTGATAGAAATGATAAACTTGTCCAGCATTACCTTGAGTCTACAAAGTATAGTAGACTAGCCCATGAAATGCTGGCTGAGTTAGCGGGCAAAGCACCCCATAATCACGGGATTTTTATAGGCGGGGTTACTGTTAAAATGGATGCGGATAAATGGATTAAAGTACGTTCTATTTTAGACAGCATTCTTAGTTTTGTAAAAGACGTAATGCTAGAGGATGTTTATACTATAGCTCGGTATTATCCTGACTATTTTCTAAATGGCTCAGGCTATGGCAATTTACTTAGCTATGGTCTTTACAATACTTATAAAGATCGGGAAGCTTTTTATGTAAATCCCGGAATATTTAAAAATGGTACTATTTCTTCGTTCGATGAAAATATGATTACTGAGAATATTAAATATGCTTGGTATGAAGCTGACCAAATAGAAAATAAGCCAACCGACGAGGTAGAAATTGAGGCAGACCGCTATAAGGAAAAAGCCTATTCTTGGGTTAAAGCTCCAAGATATAATGACGTTCCCTTTGAAGTTGGACCTTTAGCTAGAATGTGGATAAGTGGCATTTACAACAATGGTATTTCAACAATGGATAGAACTATTGCTAGAGTTTTAGAGGTTATAAAAATAGCCGAGATAATGCAAGAGCTTCTTAAGCGAGTAGAATTAAAACCTAGTGGTCAAAGGAAGTATTCTGTACCTGATCAAGCAGAAGGTAAAGGTTTAATTGATACAACTAGGGGTGGTCTAGGTCATTGGATAGATATCAAGAACCAGAAAATAAATCATTATGAAATAATTACACCTACTTCCTGGAACCTCTCACCAAGAGATACCAAATTACAGAGAGGCCCTGTAGAAGAAGCTTTATTTTGTGCAGAAATAAAGGATATAGAAAATCCAGTAGAGATTGGTAGGATTGTCAGATCCTTTGATCCATGTGTATCTTGTGCAACACACTAAGAAAAACCACTCTCTAGTTGCATAGAAAAATACAATATTAATGTCTTTTGTGTTAATACCGGATGGGTAGGCGGTCCTATAGATTCTTTTTACTGTAGTTTTACTTGGTATAAACATTTTACTTCAGAGATACCTTATTCAATAATTATGGCAGTATTTATAACTCTAACATCTATTAAATCTTCACAATTACTTTTCAATTATGAAAATTTTAGAAAATGGGTATATCGGGTGTTAGTAGAAGATAGACAACAACTGGTAATGATTAATATTGCTGCAACTATACTAGGTATAATACTAATTGCACTAGGTTTCCTTGTTTATTAGGCTGATTCAAAAATAGCAGGCGGAAATTACCGCCTGCTATCTTATATTACAGCTTCCCCCTGGTCTTTTATAATCCTTTTGTAAGAAAATTTTTCTTCAATTATTGAATACAGCACTGGGACAACGATAAGAGTTAAGAATGTTGCTGTTAATATCCCGCCAATTACTGCAATAGCCAGTGGCGAAAACCTTTCAGAGCCCAAAGCTAATTCTAAAGCTAACGGGAGCATACCAGCTATGTCAGAGAGGGCAGTCATCATAATAGGTCTGAACCTCATTTTTACAGAGTTTACTATTCCCTCCGGACCATTGTTACCACTCTTGCGCTCATTTAAAATATAATCCATTAGTAAAATTGAATTATTAACAACAGTGCCCGCAAGTAATATCAATCCTAAAATAACAGGCATTGAAACAAACTTATTAGTAATAATTAATGCCCCGGCTACTCCGATTAATACTAGAGGTACTGCTGCCATAATAGTGAGAGGATGCAAGAATGAATTAAACTGAGCGACCAAAAGCAAATATACAAGAATAATCGCTAAGATTAAAGAGAAGCCTAAATCTCCCAAGGATTCTTTCAGTTCTGACTGCTCACCGGTAAGGGCAATACTATAGCCTGTGGGAAGCTGCTTTTGATTAATTATTTTTTCAATATCACTAACTACATGGCTAAAAGCCCTATCGTTGGTATGCCCATAAATATCAGTAGTATATTCTTGATTCTCTCTAGTAATTATATTTGAACTATTTTCATAGCTCACTTTAGCAATATCACTCAAGGGGACTTTAACACCTACAGGGGATACTATTACTTGATCTAATAGAGCCTTGACATTATCCCTATCCCCTTCTGTATATCTAATATTTATTGCTAAGTCTTTAGCATTTCCTCCCTGTTTTAGTCCACCTACATTAATTCCCTGCATATTTGAAAAAATTTGATTTGAAATCAATTGGGGATTTAGGTTTAACTCAGCTAGTCTTTGCTTATCTAAGATAAGTCTTAGCTCAGGGGTATTTATTTCCCAGCCTTTATAAACATTTACAAGTCCGGTAATGTTATTAATTTCTTTTATGAAATCATCAGCTAAATAATTCAGCAAATCTTTATCTGGACCGCTAATTCTTATATCAATAGGGGCTTGGGCGGTGGCTACAGCAGCACTACCAACTTCTTTTACGACAAAAGAATTAATTTCTGGTATTTCGTAAATTGATTCTCTAATACGATCCTGAATCTGCCAAATAGTCTCTTTTCGTTCCTTTCGAGAGTAAATATCCACGTTAAAGTATGCCTGATTTACACCTAGAGCACCCATCTCACCCAGAAAATGCCCTCCTGGTTCATAGCCTATTTGTGCACTATAGTTGACGATTTCAGCTTCCTTTTCTAAAATATCCTCGATACTTTTTACTATTTGGTTAGTTTTTGTTATATTTGAACCTGGCTGCACTTCAACAGAAATAGTTAAAGCCCCGGTATCCAGTTTTGGAAAAAGCTCCAGCCCGATATTTCGTAAGGTTAAGCCGCTTAATATTAAGGCTAATATACTAACAAATAAGACTGTTTTTTTCCAGATTAGCGCCTTTTTTAAAATGATTATATAAAAAGCAAGTATTTTATCCATGAAAATATTAAAGGGCGCAATCAGTCTTTTAAATACTTTTTCCACATTTGATAAAAAGGTTATCTTAAGGTCAAGGGACACCAGTAGAGGTATGATAGTTAAAGCTACAAATAAGGATGATGAAAGGGTAAATATCAAAGTCTTGGATAGCGGTCCAAATACCTTACCTATAAACCCTTCCAAAAATAATAACGGTATTAAAACAATAATAGTTGTTCCCGTACCTGCTAAAACGGCAAGAATAATATCTTTTGTACCATCAATAGCAGCATCCTTAATGCTTTTTCCTAATTCCTTGTTATGTCTCATAATACTTTCCACTACAACAATGGAATTATCCACAACAAAGCCAATACTTAAAATAAGGGCTGATAGTGTTATTAAATCTAACTGCAAATTAAATATTTTCATCAGGCTTAATGAACTCAAAAAGGATAAAGGCATTGATAATGCTACTATAAAGGATTCACTTAAGCTTACGATGAAAAGTAATATTATTAATGCTGTTAGGATAATGGCTGTTAAAATACTGCCCGTCATATTATCTACAACTTGATTAGTAAAGACGGCATCATTACTTACAATAGTAAACTCTATATTTTCATACTTATCCTTTATTTCATCCAATCCTTCTAAAACCTCTTCCACTGTAGCCACAGTGTTAGCGCTGTCCTTTTTGATAATTTGCAAGGAAATTGCCTGTTCTCCTTTTACTCTAAATAAGCTTCTTTGCTCCCCTTCCCCTTTTACAACATCAGCAACATCCTTTAAATACAAGGTTTGATTATTGTGGGAGAATACTATCAGATTTTTTATTTCTTCAACGTTTTGAAAGCTTTCATCAATCCGTATAAGAAGCTCCTGATTATCTTCAATAAGTCTACCAGCGGAACGAGCTAAATTATTAAGCTTTAATGAATTCATTATTTTTTCAGGGGTAATATTATATGCCTGAATAATATCATTTTTTAAAAAGATATTTATCTGCTCTTTATGACCTCCAAAAACATCTACAGCGGCAACATTTTCTAATAATTGCAGTTCATTTTTTAATTTATTGTCAGCAATAAATCTTATTTCCTCCAGTGACACCTTATTGCTTTTCAAGGCAATAGTCAAAATTGGTTTGTCAGAGGTATTAAATTTCAGCACTTGAGGTTTCTGGGCCTGTGCCGGCAGATAATAACTAATTCTATTAACAGCATTCTCCACATCCAGTGCTGCTTGATCTTCATTAACACCATAATGAAATTCAACTTTGACAATTGACAAGTCATTTTGAGAGGTTGATTTAACCTTCTTGACACCACTTACTAATGATATTTCTTCCTCTAGGATCTCGCTAACATTTTCAGCAACCTCCTGTGCAGAAGCCCCTGGGTAGTTAGTCATGACATTAACTAAAGGTGGTGATGTATCAGGCATCAACTGTTCTTTAAGGGTTGCTTTTGAGAAAAAGCCAAAAAGAAGAATACCAATTATTAATGCAAAAATTGTATATCTATTTCTGATAGAAAATTGAGCCCAGTTCAATTTAGTCAACCCCTTTATAAATAAAGACCCTAGAATTATTAGTTAGTTCCTGTAGGTTAGAGATAATAATCTTATCAGTAAGCTCTATCCCACTTAAAACCTCAATCAAATTTCCGGCATTAATTCCTAATTTAACTTCTTTTTGTTGAGCAATACCATTTTCATAACAGTATACATACTGTTTTTCCCCTTTATCCACTACCGCATTAGCTGGAATTAAAAAAGCATTTTCCTTTTCCTTATTTATAATTGATATTTTCACACTCATATTCGGTAATAACTTGCTGTCAGAAATAACGGGTATTTGAATATTTGCAGTCTTTGTTTGAGGATTGAGATAATTAGCAATTTCTGTAACCCGGGAATTAACTACTTCATTATTACTAAGATAGATAAGTGCTTTACTCCCAATGGTGATCTCCTGTAAGTCCCTTTCAAGCACTGCTATTTCTGCAATTAAGTCATCCTTTTGCGATACTTGTAGAATGGGCTGGCCAGGCTGAGTATACTCCCCTACCTTTTTCAGAATCTCCCTAACCACACCATCATATGGAGCATAGATACTTGACTTATTTAACATTAAATCTATCTCCTTAATACTAATAGCTGCTTCCTCAATAGTGTTTTTTGCTATTATATATTTCAAGGTCAGATCTTCTATGCTTTGCTTGGGCACAGCACCAGCTTCATATAATATTGTATTTTTATCTAACAAGTCCTTAAGATGCTCTGCATTAAGCTCCGCACTTTTCATTTTTTGTTGAGCCAGTTCTTTTTTTATTAATAGCTCATCAGCATCTAATTGAGTTAGAATATCTCCCTTTTTAAAATTACTCCCTTCTTTAATAAAAAGCTTAGTAATAAAACCCGGCTGTTTAAAGGCAAGCAGAACTTCATTTTTACTTTTTAGAGTACCAATATAATTTCTTTCATCTTTAATACTTCCTAAAATTATTTCTCCCACCTCTACAGGAATACCTAATTCCTCCTTTTTCGGCACATCTGCTCTGGATAGGTTATTAAAAGATAACAAGACAATTGCTCCTAAGATAACAACAAACCCCATAATGAAGTATCCTTTTTTCACAGTGCTGCTCCCCCTTGGTTTTGATTATATGCTTTTGAGTGAGCGATCACTCAGCATTGGTTAAAAAAAGTTCCTTATTTTGATAAACCTTCTTTTAATAAACCACATATTTCTTTTAATGCATTATTCAAAAATTGCTCACTTCGATTTACTAGAAATTCCCCCATTACTCCTTCAATAAATCCAAAAATAATTAAAGACATAATTTTTACATCACACTGTCTTATTTTATTTTCCAGAATACCTTTTTCTAGTACTTCAGCTAAAATTTTTGGTAGCTTTGCAAAGTTCTGAAGGGAAATTAGTTTACTTCGACTTGCATTTATTCTCTCTGCAAGTACAATTTTAACAATATCAGGGTCCTTTCTCATTTCCTGAAAATGAAACCTAAGTATTTCATCAACTTTTTCTATCCATTCTTTATCAGAATTCTTAATATCTGTATAATAACTAATTCTTTTTTTAGATTCAGTCTCGAAGATATAATCTAGGATGTCTTCTTTACTAGCAAAATAGTTATATAAGGTACCTACAGCAACACTTGCTTCCTTTGCTATTTTATCAGTTGTTGCGTTGAAGAAACCTTCTTTAGCTATTACTTTTATAGCGGCCATCCGTATCTGATCTTTTTTCGGCATAATTTCACCTCCCTGAATGAGTACTCAGTCATTATGGTAAATTATTAATTACTTTTTGTCAATTATTTTTAAACCGCACTATAGTTTTCTACCTGGAATAAGCGGGTATAATTAATATAATACTAATCTAATGGTGTCTCAATTATGGAATGCTTCCATGAGATATTACTTTCCGAGGAGGTTATTTTTATGGATATTATTAAAATGAATAAAATTGAAGGTCAAGTTAATGCCAGAGGTGTTACTGCGAAACAATTAATTAAGCATAAAAATACAACTGTAATGAACCTTATCTTACAGCCAGGTGATTCAATTCCAGAACATAAAGTACCAGTAGATGTTTTTTTCTATGTCGTCTCTGGGAAAGGTACTATTAAGATTGGTGAGGAAGACGCAATAGTAGAGGAAACTGATATTATACTCTGCCCCCCCAATACTATGATGTCTTTAAAGGCAGACCAAGGAGAAGATTTTAAAGTTCTAAATGTGAAAACACCAAGTTTATAAGCTTAACATCTACTCGAATCTTTCATCAAGGAATACAAATTACAGAGGTGTCCTGTAGAGGACTTATTTGACAAAATTAATACTGCATACTTAGTAGGTTAGGAACCTAAAAAGTATGCAGTATACTTTTATACAATATTTGGCTTGGAATCTAGGACTGTAGCTATTAGTTCTGTAGCTTTTAACGGTGATAAGCATTCCAGTAATATATTATCCTTACTCTTTTCCAAGTACAAAACATCTAGAGGTCCGGCTTGTAGCAGTATAAAATTGGACCTATAAAGATTGTTCTTGTGTACTTGCCCGACCACAACCTCGATGATATTTTCAAATATTAAGAAGTTTCCAGCAAAGAGTAATGCTTCCCCAACAGGCCGATAGACATTATTATCTTTTTTCACCAGCCCCTTATCAATCAAAGCATTTAAAGCTTCCTCAATTATTCCCATGGTCAATTCAGGAATACCGGCATTAATTACAAACACGTGGAAGGCCAAATTTTGGGAATTTTCCCTTAGTTTATTCGAAGCCTTCAAAAGCTCATCCTGGGTAAAACCCGTATATACAAAAACCTCTTCCTGGGCATAAGCACTAAATACTGCTTTCCTATACAGGTCTGTGATAACAGCCAGGCAAAAAGCCTCATTTGCAGGTAGTTCTAAATCTAAGTCAGACCCAGTCAATGTGCTTTTTCCCATATACTCCCCGATAAATTTAGCCATTGCTCTTGGGTTGGAAGGCATTGTAATAGTTGCTTCATCCCCTTGATACACAACGGAAACCTTCTTATCCCCCTGACAAATAATTTGCTTTCTAGCTTTTATCGGCCCTCTGCTAAAGGTGGTATCAATAAAACCATCTGCGAAGGCTAATATTTCCAGCAGAGGATAATAATCAGCTTTTATGGTATTATCCTCTTTAATAATTCCATGATTAATTAACTTTTGCTTATCTTCATTGGTAAATTCAGATAGCCTAGCGTCACCCAAAGGGGAAATAAAACTTTTTTTCTCAAAGGCCTGCCCCAGCCAGCTTAAATCTTTTAATTGCAACTTAACTTCCAAAGACATAATATCCCTCCTACATTTCAATTTTCCAATCACCTAAAACAAAACCCTCTCCCTTAGGTAAATTCTTCATCTGGTTAATCGTGTTATTTTTAATGGAATCCTTAACACTATCCTTAATAAATTCTTTTATTGTTGGATTACCTGCTACTGCTCCCTTAAATATTTGCTTTGCAGAATAATTACCGAAATCTATATCCCGACCTGTATTAGGTAAATATTTATTTGTAGCTCTATCAACCACAGCATCAACAGCAGCTTTTTTCATACCGTCCTTCATACCCTTGGTTATATCCTCACCCTTTTGGTATGAAGTAATTGCACCTTGACTTACCTCAGAGGTTAAACCAATGGCATCCTTGACATACTGGTTTTCTGTAAATTCCTTCGCCACATCCCCCGCTCCTTTAATCGCGCCTTTAGTGATATGGGAAGCTGCATTTTCAGGGTCGGCCCAAGCCTCGCCTACTCCACCAGCTACCCCCTTGGCTCCTACATAGACTTTTTTGATGGTCTTTCCTACAGGACCGGTTACTTTTTCCAGAGCATCTACTCCGATATCCGCACCTGTCTGTATAACCTCAGCAGCTTTAAGATACTTATCCGCCGTATTCGCATATTTCATATGCTCGTGGCTTTCCTCTCTCCACGCTTCGATATTTCTCTCAATTATGGCTTTTTTCTTTCTGTCTATCTGTTCTTTCTTTAAATCGTCTAAAATCTTGTCGTATTTTTCATCAACCTTTTTAATTAATTCAGCCACTGACTTACTGGGTCCAATATCTTCCCTTTCCTTAGGCTTATAGTTATACTCCACGCCTTCCTTTTTAAGGGTTTTATCTAGATCTTTTTCCCAATTTTTATACATTTCCAACTGACTTTTTGCCTCAGAAGTCTCATAGCCGGCTGCCCCATAGCCTTTTATAGATGCTTCGATAAATTCAATCTGGTCCCGTACGCTTTTCAAATCCTCTTTTCTCTGTTCAATCCAGTCCGCCTTGTATTCAGCTTCAGCTTCTTGGGCCAGCTTCTCTACCTGCTTCTGGAATTCAATACTTTCGGCTTCCTCTTTTTTGTTCTTTAAATATTCAATATACTCATTATATTCCTTTTCCTTCTGTACATAATCATCACCTTCATAGGTATCCTTTACCTCTTGCCACTCTTTTTCGTATTCCCCGATTTCCTGATCAAGCTTCTTCAATTTTTTTTCATAATCCTCATCAGACTTTACAAAACTATCGGGATCAAAATCTCTATCCGGGCCACCATAATCAGTCCCATCATCGGTAGAAGGCATGCCAGCTGCAGCCTCTGACGCTGCAAGGGCGGAACTGATGCCTAGGGCAGATATTATTGCTGTTACAAAACCATTTACGGTAGCGGCTCCGAAACTGGTGCTACTGGAGTTTGTAACAAAATCATTTCTAATCTTCATTATTTCACCTCCCGCATTTTTGTACATAACACAATTTCTTTCTTTATAGGACAACCTCCCAAGCAATCCGCCTTTTTATCACATTCTGGGCAGCTCATTTTTTGGGTACTGCGAAAGCTTTCAAAGGATTTGCTTTCCCAGACCTCTTTTAATGAGTATTTTTTTAGGCTTAGACCCCATTGATACTGCTGGTCAAAGCTGCACGGAGTCATAATCATATCGGGCGAAATATAAGCACTGTATCTTGCACCTTCACAGGTATCAATTGAGTTTAAATGGATATTTGGGCTAAAATTTATTATCCCGGGAATACAGCAGCTATCAAACCCAACCTTGTTGATATATTCCTCCAAATTAAAGAGGTTGAAAAACTCTATAACCTTAGGATCTAAGGGACTAAGAACATTTTTACTCTCCCCCATTCCAACCGGTTTATGAAGCAAAAAGATTATTCGGTTGATACCTGTTGGAAGCTTATTCTCGCTTAATAAATCAAAGGCTTCGTCAATAGTGTTATTGCCCAGCACATAGTGGATATTAGTTTTTATACCTAAGGATAATAATAAATCCAAGGCCTTTATAGTATAGGAGGAGCGGTACCAGCTGACAGCCACAGCCCCGCAATACTCTTTCATCATCAAAGCGTGCTCTTTTGTTAAACCAAAACCAGAGGTAGTCATGTTAGGTATAATGTCATTTTCTCGGCTATAGCTTAAAATTTCCTCGAAACTTTCATGCATCTCAGGGTCACCCCGGCCCCCTAGGGCAATTTGAAACAGTTTACCCTTACACTGATTTACTATGTCTTTGTAATCCTCGAGACCCATGTTTGGCTCATTTTTAGTAAGACCGTTTTGGTAGCATTGGATTCCCGCCTGTAAGCAAAGACCTGAGGCACCATGAACACAGTGACCCATAATACCAACATCCAGCAAGTGAGGAAATGAACCACGAAAGGGGTCAACACCGGTATCCCGACCTTCCTTATCAATTATTCCTGTTCGATAATAAAAACCCGAATCCAAATCAAAGCTATAGGCGAATCTAAATCGGCTATCAGCTAAAGCTTTCAGTTTTATTTTGCCTCACCTCTTTTTTGCCAAATAAAATCAGTAGTAAGCCTGCTACAAATAATATAGATCCTAAAATATAGCCTCCGAAGTCTAGCTTTACTATTCCAAAGACACTGTTTAATAGCAATCCCAAAGTAAAACCGGAAGCCAAGATAAACACTTTATTATCAGTTAACAATCCCGCCTTCTTAATAAATCCAGTGCAATCCTTATAAACCAGCTTTAAAGTGGTGAACAGCATGGTTTTATTGCCCTTGGAAAGGGTGTTTAACAGGGCAATAGCAATTACATAGGTTACCAGTACCTTATCTAAACGATTGTTTCTAGTTAGAAAGTTAGCTACTACAAAACCTACACCACTGGAAGCTAATATTATGTAATTACTTAGTATTCCCAAACTTTTTCTAGCTCCAATCAAGTTACCGGGGAAGGTTTTAAAATCCGCTAAAACCTTACTAAAGCCTTCACTTCTGATACGCCGAAACAACGTTCTTCCTATGGTGAAAATTATTATCCAAAAAAGTGTTCTGGGAATGATTGAATTATATGACGAAGTAATAAAAACCAAAAAGAATACTAGGGATTTAGTAACTCCCTGTAATGAATAAGTGGGTATTGTTTCTAAGGCAATATTAATGGCGGTAACTATACCCAGGGGTAGGAGGACAGACTTTATAATAGTAGGTATGTTCTTAATTCCTTTGCCAATAAAATAAAACAACAGCTCCCAAGAATGTTCAAATGAAATTTCATTTGAACTCCTATTTTTTTTACCTTTAGGTGGTTCTGCTTCTTTAATCTCGGAAATGGGCGATGGAACTCTTGGCAATCCGATATCAGGGTTTAATATGGACAATTTTATCCCTCCTTTAATTTATATTTAGCTAAACTTATCGCTTAATACTTTCTGTATAAAAAGGTTATGAATATTCACATAACTATATTCCTGCTATCTGAATTTGATATTTTTATCGCCCTCATTTCTTGCTTCTGCTATTAATAATTTGCATACTGTTTTCTTCAACCCCAAATATTGCTATGGGCATTATATAGTATTTTTAATATTTTGAACCTACCCAAAAAGGGTGGTTTTCTATATTTTAAATAATATTATTAAATAAAATGATAAATCACCCTCAAGGGTGATTTATCAGATTGTAGAGAAACCCCGTGGCTGCCTTCATTAGTGCCTGTCTTTGAACATTTTCTCTTCCCTTTTTATAATCATAATACAAAGCAGCTCTTCTGAGGAAACCCAGAAGAGCTATCTCTTTTTATTTAGTTAACTGTAACTGCTATTGTCCAAGATTGTCCGTCAAGTCTTGTAATAGTTAGAGTGTATGGACCTGTCGATGTCGCATCAGCAGGATTTGTAATAACTAAAGCTGTACTATCAAAAGCTTTTGTTACAGCTACACTAATTACTCCATTGGTAAGTGTATAAGTAAAATGCGGATCATCAGGACCATCAGCTTCAAACCCTCCTAATGCATTATACCCTTCGGCATCTAATAATTCTGTGATAGTTATAGTCGCACTGCCTGCTGCATTAGAGAAACTTGCTGTATTAGGAGAAATTGAGGCTTGAGTTGCAACTACATTTACTGTCAATTGCTTGCTTCCTGTTACACCCGCTACTTCAACAGTCAAAGTGTGATTAGCTATCGCAACAAGTGTTATTGGAAAAGCTCTTCCACCCGCGACAAAATCAACTGCAGAATTATAAACCACTCCATCGACTTGGTCACTGGTTACTGTTATGTTGATTTCTCCAGAAAGGGTATTTCCGTCTGCACCTACAGCATTAGTTATGCTTATACCAAAAGGAAAACCTGTTGTTTTATCACCACCATCAACCAAAGCTACTGCAAAATTCGAAAGATCTGGAGCTGCCTCGGTGACATTGATATAATAACCCCGCAGGGTTCCATCCTCCGCAAGTACAAGTAGCAAATCATCTCTTTCTAAATTATCAATAGCTGCTTTACCAACTATTGTAGCAAAATCCCATGTTCCAAATTCCCCATCAATAGTAGAAGCATTGGCTATTTTTTTATAAGCTCCCGTTGGAAAATTTAGGTTACCCAAAAATCCCTCTACTGTTGTTGATGTTGTAATCAGTGTGCTGTTAGCCGCAATAGGATTATCATTTGGAATCATAGAGGCTTCGTGAACAGTAACGGTATAATGGGTTCCTATACTACTTACTGCTGTATCACTACTAGGCGGGGCAGCTGCTGTTACAGTAATAGAAGCTGTACTGGCACTTTCGACTCCCTTAGATAATTTAAACACTATATTTGAATTGCCTCCGCTTCCAGCCACTCCATTAGTAGCTATGACAGCTTCATTACTGGTGCTGGTTATGGAAACTATCACTCCGCCAACTTCAGTATCAACAATTCCTTGTGCTTGAGTTATTAAGTTATTACCTAAAGCTATATTACTGAATGCTCCTTGGACTGCAGCACTTTCAATGACAACTTTTGCAATGGCAACTGCTATGTTATTCATCCCTGTTACTCTATCAGAAATACTCCAAGAATTTCCGGCAAAGGTCCCATTCAACATTACCTCAACATACTCTGTACCGGCGAAGTTTGCAGGGTCAAAAGTATTAAAGTCTGCATGGCTAGTGTCAATAGTAATGGTTTCGGGATTGGAAGAGGTATTAATGGTAAATGCCTGGCTATCTATACTAAGAGTAACAGTATTTTCCCCATCGAAAAGCTTCACTGTTGATGCAGCAAGTTCCAAACCATAAATTGACTGACCTTGAGCAAAGGTTATTGAATCGCCGTTATTATCTTCCAAACTATCAATATTTACGATAATACTGCCTGGTAAAGTAGAAATATTCAAGGTTGTCGGCTCCAATGGTTGGAAATTAGCTACCAAAGTTGTATCCGCTGCAGGCATTGTGTAGTCAAAGGTTGCATTCGTGCTTTGCACTACGCCTCCTGCTGTCCAGTTGACAAATTCATATCCAGCATTTACCGCTGCTGTCACATTTACTGTAGCTCCTGCTTCATATGGACTGGAGTTTGTATTATCAGTTACACTTCCACCCGCTACAAGACTAGTTTCTAAATCTAAAGTGTACTCTACCACTACTGTCAAATTAATGGTATAGGTTTTTTGAGCGATTCCATCTTCTGCTGTTACCACTACTACTGCTGCTCCTGGCAATGCACTAGCTTGTGTTATGTTTACATTTGCGTCAGTATCGTTAGCTGTTGCTGTTACAATTGCTGCTGCATCACCTGAGTTTGTTCCGTGGGGTAGTTCTACACTATAGGTTAATGTTCCAGCATCAAATCCTGTTACCGGTGTCCCACCAACTTCTAATGCACTTAGTGTTGAATCATCACTAAGAGGCGCTGCTGCTCTGTTCACCGTAACTGTATAAGTCTTGGTATCTCCATTTGCAGCGGTTACTACAATGGTAATTGTGGTTGCTTGACCTGCTGGTTGTAATGTAATTTCCTTAGCTATACCACTACCATGTGCGCTTCCATTTATTTGCATAGACGCATCTTCAGCGTGGGCTGCTGTTATATTGATTGTAGCTACATCATGTGCTACTGCTACTGTGTATGATGTAGTTGCTGCACCAAATACTGGATCTAATGTGCCTTCGCTTACCGTCAATGAACTTAGGTCTGCATCATCATTTTGAGCTACGTTAAACAGTATTGTATAGGTTTTTGTTGTCGTACCATTTTCTGCTGTTACCACTACTGTAGTAGTTCTGGCTACCGAAGAAATTCCTGAAGTTACATTTGTTGCAGGTGTTACCACTGCATTTGCATTACCGTCATTTTCTATTGCTACTACTGTTGGTGTTACAAACGTTCCATATACCAATGTAACTGTGTAGTTTTCCGTTGCTGGATTAAATCCAGTTACTGTCGTGCCATCAACAGTCAAATCACTCAACGTTGCATCCGTGCTGGCTAAACCCACAGTCAAGTCATCTGTCGTTGCTGTTTGACCTGATGAAGTATGAGTAATGGTTACTGGTTGATTATTGTGTGCTGCATTTGTTAGAGGTGCGCCATTTTCTGGATCTGCAGTATATCCTACTGCTGTTCCATCTAAAAAAGGTACAACCGTTGTTGTGCCATCATTATTTATCGCTGTAACAACCATATCATTTAGCACCAACACATTATCTGTGACTTCTCTATAGCTCGTCTTTGTAGGTTGGGTTGTTACTGCAATACTAGTTACTGTTAATGGATCAGTTACAGGGAAGGAAACTGTAAAGGTTACTCTGTTTCCAACACCTGTTCCTTGTGTTGTTGTTGTTCCGACAGAAGCTGAACCTGTTACCGTTGGAGTTAATGCTCCCTGTTGGAATGCTTTATTGTTCTTGGAAGTCAATACCACAGTTGCTGTGTACGTTTGGCCTGCTTTGAATTTGCTTGCTGCTGTTAAAGCTTCATTCCAAGTTACGCTGGTTACGGTGTAATCAGCATTGCCAGTTGCAGCTTCAACCTGTGCTGCAGTTTGTGGTATTGCGCCTGCTGCTGGAGTTGCCATGGTAGCTGATGCTGCTGATATTGTTTGTGGAAGTACAGTTATAAAGATTGTACCTTGCTTAATTAATGTAGGACCATCATACACCTTAACTGTAATTGATGTTCTTCCACGAGCTTCAGCAGTAATTGCCAAATTTGTTGGATCATCAACGCTTACAATTTCAGGATTGGCTGAGGTTACAGCAAAGGTTTCGCCCCCTACTAGATTGGCGACTGTAATGTTTGCTGTTTCTATCGCTCCGATCCTTATTCCCGCCTGGTCAACTCCAAGATCAGAGGAAATACCGGCAACTACCGTAGCCGTTCCTGCCACATTACCTGCAGAAGCACCGGAAACTCCTACAGTTCCACCACCATCTACATTAATATCTCCACTATTGTTTTCTATGGCTATGTCTGCGTTAGCAGTTACATTAGAGACCGTTCCATTGTTTGTAATACTTGTTCCTGCTGCTGATGCATCTGTTGTAATGCTGTTAACGGTTGCACCACTATTAACAGTAATGGTTACAGGACTACTTGCTGTAATGTTAATACCATTTGCTCCATTTTGGATTGTAATATCCTCTGGATTACCATGAATTACAATGGTCGCACCGTTGGAATCAGTCAAAGTTATCGTATTGCCATCGGCTTCCTCAACCCAAGAATGATCACCGACATCGCTAACGGTTATTGTTCCACCAACGTTAATACCATTTGTGATAGTAGCACTCGCTGCAGAAACTGTTAAATTACCATTAATTGCTGGCGCTGCACTACCATTAAAAGCTATACTTGTTACGCTATTAGCTGTAACATTTAAGTTTCCAGTCAACACATACGAACCAAAGTTAATTGTGAAATTTTTCGACCCTGCTCGTGTGGCTGTTACGTCCCCTGTAATATCTCCACCAAGGGTAATTGTACCGATGTTGTTGTTTTCTAGTGCTGCAACAAATTCAGCAGAATCAGTTACGGTTGCAGTTGTAGCTGCGTTATACACAACTGCTTTTTGAGCTACTGCTGAGTTGTTCATACCTGATTTAGTACCAACCGCTTTTACAGTAACAGTTCCTCCAGCGATTCCGCCTGAGTTACTCACCGTAAATGGAACTGTATATTGAGTTGATGCATTTGTTGGTGTTGTTCCATCGGTGGTGTAGTAGATGTCTGCTCCACTTGTTGATGTTGATAATGTCACCATTACAGTTCCTGCATCATGGGCTAAGTCACTAACGTCAACTGGTGTTGTTGCAATAGTAACGGCACTTACATTCTCTACTGTAGGAGAAGAACTTCCGCCCCCTCCTCCACCGCCTCCTATGTTAGTGGTGGTCGAAGTAGTTGGCTGAGTTGCTACATTAACTGCTACAGTCTGTTTTTCCGGAGCCTTTTCGAAATTTATTCCATCTGCGTTTACTTCTGCCTCTTTAATTATCCCTGTACCCTTTACCTCAGTTTTAGCGCCTAAAACCACTTTTGTAACTGATGTCGTCGAATTTAAGTTTATTACTGTTTCCTTTGCCGCCTTTGCTACTTCAAGCTGCGCAATCACTGTTTGTCCCTGGGTGCTGATTTTGGCTCCTTCTGCCTCTACTTTCACACTACCGAAATTACCCTCGAGTATGATTTCATCACCCTTGGCTCCTTCGGCTATTACCACAGGTAGATTATCGACACCAGTTGAAGTAACCCTAACTTGACCATCTACGTTTTGGATAGTAATGTTATTATACATTCCACCGATGATATGGATACTGTCTTTGCCGCCTCCTCGGATAAAGGTTTCTCCTTGAACATTGATGTTTTCCAGGGTCACAGTTCCTTTACCCACCTCTTCAGCAATTACAAGGTTTCCTTTAACAGTCATATTACTAAGTTTAACTCCATCAGCCTTAATTGTTATACTGCCTTCTATGACCTCACTACCCATATCAGGGCCAAAGCTTCCTGCTTGATTATAGATTTTATTATAGCCATAAAAATGTACAGACCTAGTATCAGCCTTCCATTCATACCCTACGTCCAAAGCCTTGGCAATAAAAGAAATGGGCAGCATAGTACGACCGCCGCCGTTACCGACATCTTTAATCTCGGCAGCTACATCCATTATCATTTTCTGATCATTTAATATAAGTTCTTTACTGTCAATCTTTATGTAAATTCTGGTTTCTCCCTTTTTTACCAAGACCATGCGGTCGTTGGGGAACCATTGGGCTGGTTCAGTACCTAATGCTGGTGCCACAAAGGCTACCGGGACCATTGTTCTCCCATCCTTAATATAAGGGGCTACATCTGTTTTGACCTCTTTATCACCTGTTTGATATGCATTTTTTTCAATGGAAAAGACTACTGTTTTTTCCTTGCCTTCAATTTGCTCTGCAAATACTCCTACAGGTAGCAAAAAGAGTAGCATAAAGACTATTAAAAAATAGTAAATAGTTTTTATCCGCATGGTATTTTTGGCAAACATTAATCATACTCCCTTCTATATAATATTTTTTTTAAAAAGTGCCCTCATTCTAATTTAGAATATTTATTTCCCCCTCTTCTTTTTATTTCGTTTTTGTTTTTGTATTTCAAGCAAACTTTCTGAGTTTATATTTAAAAAACAAACCCGCACAGAAATAAATGACCTTTTTCTCCTTATTGTTTAAGGCAAAAAAGGGGTTATCTCCATGCGGGTATGTAATCAAGCTCTGGTGTCCTGCTTTACCTACCGTCGATTTAATTTTTCCTCAAGATTTCCATCCAACATCAAAACAAGTACCGCCTCATCCTTGACCACATTTAAATCAAAATAAATATCCATTAGTTCCATCGTGCCCAAATAACTGGATATTTCCTGTTGGATGAAATCGCGACCGGCCTTTAACACTCTATACTTATAATCCTTTATCAACTCTGCTTCAGCTTCTGAATTATTTAGAATGAAGCGTTCCGAGCTGGTCAAAATACCTTCTGCTTTGACTAATATCATATTCCCAAAAATCCTCAGTTCCATCTTTGAACTACCTTTTCCAAAAACCTTTTTCATTAAACCATTTAATAAGTGAATCAAATCTTGTTCAATTTGGAGCTGACAGTTGTATATTATATCCAATTTCAATAAGCCTCACCTCTTGATTTTGATGTATTTAGTTTTTTCGCTAATACCAACTATATAATTACGGGTATTATACATTATTTAATCTATTTTGCTACCTACCTAAATAGGGTAGTTTCTTTATTCTAAATAATATAATTAAAGAAATATCATAAAATCACCCTTTGGGGTGATTTTATGATATTTCTTTGTTTTTTTGTAATTAAAAAGGATTTCCTGCAATAAAAAAGAAAAATATATTAATACTTTTTAGAAAAAAGGTTTGAACACCATTATTATGTTATAAATGGAGAATAACAAATGTTAAATAAGTCGTTTTTATTAATAAAGAAATATCGGAAAATATCCATTATTCTCGGACTTAACTATGCTACTATAATAGTTTTTCCGGTCTATGGTCCTGTGCTACTTAAAATGATAAGCGGACAGCAAATTATTTTTATGAGTTGCTGGACGTTACTCTTCCTAATTATTGGCTTTATATTTATGCCTGGTTCGTTGGCAAAGCAGGAAAGCCATAAAAGAAATATACTTATGCTAGGCGTTTTAACAGCATTATTAGTTGTTATCTTCAGCAAACTCCCAATCTATCTACAGTGGTTTACCTTGGCCCTAATGGGTTTCACTTCGGGAAGGTTACTTGTGTACTGGACAAAAATTTTATTTGCAGAAACACTTCTAGAGAATAGAACTCGAGTAATAAGTCTGGGATTGTTTGTGGCCTCTACCTCCCTGTACTTTTCAAATATCATAGTTCCTTCTTTATCTAAAGAAATTGCAACTATTATTCCCGCTGCATTAATTTTAAGTGCCAATGTCTTTTATTATAAATATGAACATAATAAGGAATCCTTTACTGCCACTATCACTTCAAAAAATAGCCCTGTGCTCCCCATTCCCTGGATACTTTTCCTAATAATCTTATGCATTTACATACCGGCAGGAATTACATATGCTGATGTCTACCCCTATTTAACTATCTATAATCCACTGGAGAGATATTACAATGTTCTTCCCTTTGTTATAACAGTATTCTTTACAGGATATATAGGTGATTATTATGGTCGTAAATACCTTTTATATTTGGGTCTGGCTTTCACCGGAGCATCATTTACCTTTCTAACCTTAAACCCTGGAATATTTACATATTTTTTGGTTCAGACAACTCTTCAGGCTGCCTGGGCTTTTCTCGATGTCTATGCTTGGGTATTCTTAGCTGACATCGCCGAAATGAGAAACAGGAAATTGTATTATCCCTTAGGGTTAGGGTTTGTAATGGGTGGAGTAATCGTTGGCTCTCTTCTTTCGTACTTAATAAGAAACAATTTCCCTGTATTTAACCCTACCCTTTATCATGTCTTTGCCCACTTACCCCTTTTTATTGCAGTTGCCTATTTAGGGAGGATTCCTGAAACCTACCGGTCCAATCCTCGATCTACAGCTTTTAATTCGGATTTGGCTTCTAGCAACCTAATTATTTCATTGGACAGTAAACAAAAAGAATTGAATGATATTCTAACCAAGAATTATACTTTGACCCCTAGAGAAATAGAAATTGTAAACTTTATAATTTCAGGCTACAGTAACGCACAGATATCTGAAGCATTGTTTATTTCTACAAACACTGTAAAATACCATATCAAAAATATTTTGAGGAAAATGGGTGAACGCAACCGAAATGATATCAGACAAAAAATAATCGATTATATAATTTAGGAGCCTAAAAAACCTAAAAAAGCCGTACCCATTTAATAATTAAGTACGGACTGATAAATAAATATCATTAGAATAACTACCCTTTTTCGACAAAGGCTTCTACTATTGGGATGAATTCTCTAAAGAAGCTAATTTATAACCTGTAAAAATTTATTCACTGATATTGAGTATTGTGTCTCACAGGTTAATTCTTTGTCATGACTAAAGCCCGCCTTCTTAAAGACCCTTTTGGAACGTCCATTTTCATGGCTAATTTTAGCGATTACCTTATCTTCTCGCCACTTAAAAAACGCATGCTTTAGACCCTCTAATACAGCTTTAAAGCCAAAGCCCTTTCCCCATTCTTTTTTATCGCCTATCACTACAACCATTTCTGTATGATGATTCTTAGGTATTAACCTTAGAAACCCTATAGGCCCCTTACTAGGAGTAGTTACCATAAAGAAGGTACCATCTTGATTAAAAACATGGGTTAATATGGGCATATTTACTCTATAAATAATTTTTCGTATATTGTCATTGACGTTTTGACTTTCATTTAAATGCTGATTTACGTCATAATCTTCTAGCCAGTCAATAATTTTCTCTGCATCGGATTTGAAGATTTCTCTTCTTAATTCAATATTTCTCATAGTCCCACCTCCAGAGGGTTAAGAATGAACAAACATCCATTTCTAAAAATAAAAAAAAGCCTTAAGGCTAATGCAATAATTTATTTATGAATTTCCTCCAACAATTTTACCAAAAGTATATAAATATTTCAAAACTATAATAAAGCTATAAAACCTTTAGAGATGGCTATTTATTTATATAAATCTATTTTGCTTAGGATAAGAGCAAATTACTAAAGATTTTGCATGTATTTTTAGCAACAGAAACCCTAGTAACCTTAAAGTAACATATTATGTTTAATTTAAATATTATGTTAATAATAAGGCTTCTAATAAAACAGGAGGAGTATAACATGTTGTGCTTTGATGAGTATGTTAGAAGGTCATTAGAGCTTAATCTTTTTTTCGCTCGTATAATGAAAGAACACTTGCTATTTATGGAGGCAGCATTTGTGCCCAAGGATTATAACCTTAGCCAATTAGCAAATGAGTTGAAAGTGCAGTTTTCTTGCTTGTTGGCTGAAACAGTAGCTCTTGCTAATGGCATGATCAGTAAAGATGTGCTGCTATCAGGAGAATTAGTGACGCCATATACCTTAAATGCAGAAATGGCAACACAATTCTATACCGGAATACCGATTGAGCAAGAGCTTACAATGGCTGAACAAGGGCTAGAGGTAAATATGGCTCCGCTCCCATATAACCCTGTACTTGAACAAAGAATAAATATGCTTAACCATAATGCAATAGCTCTTGCTAATCAAGTAGCTAGCTTCAAATTGAGAGTTCTTAATGATGTACTTGCCTGTCGTCTATTTACCCATAACTATCCTTTATTACTTGACCATATAAGAAGAGAAGCACTTTTTTATATAAGACAATTGACTAGGCTTCAAAATCGTGATGCAATAGATACCGAAAGAGAGGCTTTGGAATTTGAAGTATTTTGGAACAGAATAATGGCGGAACATGCAAAGTTTATAAGAGGTTTTTTGGATCCGACGGAAGAGAATCTTTTTAATCTAGCCCATAACTTTGCAAATGAGTTTGATGAGTTGACAAAAGAAGCAACAGAAGCACTTACAAATACCGTGCCTTTCCCACAAGTTACATGTGAAAGCTTGAAGGCAACTGAAAGTATTAGGGATTTTAAGGAGCAAGGTACACAAGGATTATTACAATGTACTATAAAATCAGTTATTTTACCTCTGCTCGGTGATCACGTCTTACGAGAAGCAAATCATTATCTAAGATTACTAAGGAGATTTAGGACAGCATAAAATTTTAGGCTGGGCATATAGCTTAGCAGATTTTAATTTTGTAGGGAAAAGCCAGGGCCTATAAGCCCTGGCTTTAAAATTTAGCAGAAGGTCACAAAACAAAGCCTAACCCCGTTTTTATCTGAACTACATTAGCAGCATGCGGTCACTTAGTAGCCCACGGCCACTATTCTTCTCAAATAAACCTAAGAGAGTTGCAACTGTAGCTTTTTTCCGTTCCTCACCTTTTAAATCAGCAACTATCTTACCTTCGTGCATCATTATTGTCCTATTGCCAACACAAAGAGCCTGCTGCAAATCATGGGTAATCATTAGGGTTGTCAGCTTATTACTTCTGATAATTTCCTCAGTAACTTCCATTACTTTATTGCCAGTTTTAGGATCTAAGGAAGCAGTATGCTCATCTAATAACATTAGTTTTGGGTTCATCAGACTAGCCATGATAAGGGTAAGTGCCTGGCGCTGTCCTCCTGACAATAACCCAGCTTTCTGCTGTAGATTATTTTCGAGTCCCAATTCTAGAAATTTCAACTTTTCCCGAAATATCTCCCGTTCCTTATTAGTAATAGCTTTTTTAAAGAACCTTTTTTGTCCTCGCTTTAGAGCCAATACTAAGTTTTCCTCTATGGTCATATTTGAAGCAGTACCCATCATGGGATCTTGAAATACTCTCCCTATTTCTTTGGCTCGCCTATGCTCAGGTAGGAAGGTTACATCATCATTGTTAATAATAATGCTTCCTTGATCTAGTGTTAATACTCCTGAAATAACATTCATCAATGAGCTTTTTCCAGCACCATTACTTCCAATAACCGTAACAAAATCTCCTGCCTTTAAATGCAAGGTGACTCCGTCTAGAGCTAATTTTTCATTTACACTACCAAGGTTAAAGGATTTTGTAATATTACTAATTGTTAGCATAGGCGCGGTACCTCCTTTTTGCAAGGACCTTTTCCCTGAAATTGGGTGCAGCCAGAGCCACAATTACAATTATAGCTGTCATTAATTTCAAAAAGGTTGGAGGCAAACCCATTCTTAAAACCAAAGCAATTATTAAACGGAAAATGATGGAGCCTAAAGCTACTGCGATTAGATCCCGTAAAATCTTACCATTACTAAATAACACTTCCCCAATAATTAAGGAGGCAAGACCGCCGATAATTGTTCCAATCCCAATTCCTACATCGGCAAAGCCCTGGTATTGGGAAATCAAGGCACCGCTTAAGGAAACCATTGCATTAGAAATGGACAGCCCCAACAATTTCATAGTGTCGGTATTAACCCCTAAGCATGTTATCATTTTTTGATTATTTCCTGTTGCCCTTAACGCCAGCCCAATTTCCGTATCTAGGAACCTATGGAGCAAAAATATAATAAAGGCAACCAACAAGAGCAGTAAAGTGATGGTGAATACTCTTTCATCCATACCGATCGGCGGAGAAAAAATAACTTGCTGCCCTAATAAAGGCAGGTTAGCTCTCCCCATTATCTGCAGGTTTACCGAGTACAGCCCAGTCATAGTAAGAATACCTGTCAAGAGTGGGTTAATATTAAATTTTGTATGCAAGTAACCAGTAAATAATCCTGCAATCGCCCCAGCTCCAGTAGCAGTTAATGTTGCCAGCCAGGGATTATATCCAGCAATAATCATACTAGCGGCAACGGCTGCACCCAAAGGGAGGGTGCCATCAACTGATAAATCAGCATAATCTAAGATTCTAAAGCTTAAATAGATTCCTAAAACTACAATGCTATATATTAGCCCCTGCTGTAGAGTTTCAAGGAATAAAATTTCCATTTGTATCCACCCACTATTTGATTATTTCTTGAGCCTTGTCGAGAATACTTTGCGGGACAGTAACACCCAGAGCCTCTGCTGCTTTAAGGTTTACTATTATTTCTATTTCTTTTTGGCTTTCTACCGGCATATTCTCAGGTTTAGTCTCACCTGCTAATAGCTTTAATGCCATTTCCCCCGTTTGTTGACCCAGCTTATAGTAATCTAATCCAATGGTAGCTACTGCACCCCTGATGACACTGTCTTTTTCTGTTGCAATTAATAGAAGCTTATTTTGCATAGCCACCTTAATTACTGCCTCAAGTCCGCTGACAACCGTATTATCGCCAGGAATATAAATGGCATCTACTTTACCAATTAAAGATTTTGCCGCCTGGTCCACTTCACTACTGTTTGTTGCTATGGCTTCTATAATATTAAGCCCTGCTGCTTTAGCGGCCTCTTTAGCTATATCTACCTGCACTACCGAGTTGACTTCACTGGTATTATAAATTACACCGATATTTTTCACCGAAGGGTCAATTTCCTTAAGTAAATTAATTTGATTTGCAATAGGTGCCATGTCTGTTGTACCTGTGAGATTTGTTCCCGGTTTTTCCATGCTTTTAACTAATCCGGCAGCAACTGGATCGGTGACAGCTGTAAAAAGAACTGGAATCTTATTATTCTTTGTAGCGTTTGCCACAGCTTGTGCAGATGGAGTTGCAATTGCTAAAAGAAGATCATTTCCTCCTGAAACTAAACTTTGAGCGATGGTATTTAAAGTGGGCATATCCCCTTGGGCATTTTTATAATCTACAATTAAATTTTCTCCTTCTTTATAGCCATTGGCAGCCAGCACATCTAAAAAGCCTTGGCGGGAAGCATCTAAAGACGGGTGTTCTACTATCTGCACAATACCAATTTTAACCTTCTCGTCCTTAGCACCCTCTTGCTTTGAAGCACAACCTGTTAATAAAAGCATAATAATCAATATGCCTACTAATATTTTTTTCATTATTATTTCCTCCTGTTTTTTAGTTTATTTTTTTATTTATATAATTTTTCCTCTACTGTTTGATAAGCACATTCTGTTGGTGTAATTGACAATTGTTGAGCTCTATTTAGATTTTCCCTGGTTTTTTCAATACAAATATGCTCAATCTTGGGTAAAATATTTTTTAGATTTGCCTGATTTTGGTTTGTATACTCTTCCCAGCCAGCTAAGACTCCGGCAATATTGTGCCACCAATCACATTGGTATAAAATCCCTCTCTTTTGGAGCATTTTTGCCAAATTGTATTCCTCTTCCTTACTGCTGGCTTTTAATTGATTATTCGCACCTCCCAAGATTATTGTAAATTTCATTTTTGGAATTCGTTCCTCGGTAATGATTCCACCTATGGCTGCCGGTGAAAATATATCGGCATCAACATAATAAATCTCATCTGGATCAACTACAGCTATTTCTGCATCGGGATACTTCTTTTTCAGCTCCCTAATACGCTTTTCATCTGAGTCACATACTGTGATTTTTGCTTTTTCTTTAATTAGGTGCTCAACTAACGGAAATCCTAAAGCACCTAATCCTTGAACAGCAATTTCCTTATCCGTCAGTAGATCTGTACCTAATCTAAATTTTACTGCTTGCTTGAGAGCTAAATAGACTCCATAGGCGGTAGGTGTCCCAGTTGGCCCCATGGGTCCTTTCGGTCCACCTGTGATGTTTAAGGTAAAATTCTCTTTCATTACATCAGCAAGTTCGGGAGGATAGCCCATATCAGGGCCAGTGAAGCATCGTGTCCTGTCCAAAGCATAAGCTAAAAACCCAATTTCATTCATATCTGTTAAGTCTACAGGTTTTGATTGGACAGTTATCTTTGACCCCCCATAGGGAATATCAGCTGCCACATTTTTATGACTCATGGCCCGGGCTAAGTTTAAGCCATCGATAATAACATCAAGCTCTTCCTCTTCTAGCTCGTGCCGTCTGATACCACCTGACCTAACTGCCTGACTCCGATTATTGAGTCCGCAAGCACTATTATGCATATTGCTCATAAACCTAATATCTTTTTCTTTATAATAGAAGCAATCCATCCCTATGTGCCTTCCCTTGCGCAGGAGATTGATAACCTCATCTAAGTAATTTTCCAGATCATATTTAAGAAAAATATTTCTTACCTCTGTCTGGTTTAAGTATCGTGGGTTATCTATTAGCAAGCTTTCTGTATCAAAGCCTTTGTTATAGCTCGCCCATTTCTGTTCTTCTGCCCATTCTTTAGCTGCATATAACCTAGCCTGATTTGTTTTCCAATCATAACGAATTTTTAATGTAGTTAAACCTTCATTAATTAACGGTTCAAATAAACTTTCTTTCACGCTTTTTACCTCCTTAGATTTAAAAAATAAACTAGTTGCACCTCCCTAGATAAAATTGCATATCTAAAAAATCAAAAAACCTCCCGTTCCTTAAAAAATAAGGGACGAGAGGTTCCGTGGTACCACCCTTTTTGGTTTAGCTTTTAACTAAACCCACTCATAGGTACACAGCAGTTAACGCCTTATACCTTTTCTCTTTAACGGTAGAAATCCGGTCTAACCTACTAACTAGTGGCTCTTAACCAATAGGATTCAATAGACAGTTCCAGGGGGAACTTCAAAAGATTTCTTCATACCGGCTTCCAGCACCCCGGCTCTCTGTAAATCAAAAATCAATTTACTTTCCCCTATCATCACAATCACTATATTTAGATTTAAATATAAAAAAACCTCTCATCCTTGAAAAAGGACGAGAGGTTAACTCGCGGTACCACCTTTGTTGGTCCAAATAGACCCACTTAAAGGATACGCAACCAACTGTAAGCAGTTTGTCTTAATATCCCCTTCCTTGTAACGGTGGAAGGTCCGGTCTTACCTACTTGTAGTTCAGCAGACAACTCCAGAGGGAACTTCATCTTAACCTTTGCTACCAGGCTCCCAGCAAACCCCGGCTCTCTGTAAACTTTAGTTAAAATTACTTTACTCTTTCATAGTTTTTTGTAATTAATATATGATTAATATTAACTATAGTATATGTACATGGTGATTGTCAATTAGTTAAAAAAATTTAATGGAAAATAAAATCTATGCGTCCCTTTCGAAGGAAGTCACCAAGTAAAAGACTGAATATCTCGCTGGGTGGTTTCTTTTTTCCTAGTAATATTTTCCCAAGCAAACTGTAATTTAGTGTGATGAATATCACCGAATAATATATTTTAATGTGTCATTATTTTAAATAACAAATTATTTATAAAATTAAAGCTTTCATAAAGGGGAAAAAAATCTTTAATAAATGTTTCTTACTAAAAAATCACCGAAAGGAAGATTTTATGGAAAAGGCTGTTTCAAAAAAGGATAGTTTTATATTTAAATATCTGAATAGAATGAAAGCAGGTAAATGTTGCACCAAGCCAAAGCTTTGTATATACCAGCTGACAATAACGACTTTAGGAAGTTTTATAGGTATTAGCTTTGTTGCTTTCCTAAGTGCATACTATAATATTTACCTTCTACTCCCATCCTTCGGAGCTACTGCAGTTCTTATATATGCTGCCTGTCAAGTACCGATGGCTCAACCCAGAAATGTAATTGGAGGACACTTTTTCTCAGCATTAATGGGGGTAAGTATTTATCAGCTACTCGGAAATGATTGGTGGACTATCTCTCTAGGTGTCACCCTTGCTATTCTACTGATGACACTAACCCATACCCTTCACCCCCCAGGGGGAGCAACTGCTTTTATTGCAGTTTTTACAGAACAGAATTACAGCTTTATTTTTTCTCCTGTTTTAATAGGAGCAGTGAGTCTTGTTATAATAGCAGTATTAGTAAATAATCTTTCTAGCAAATGCAAATATCCTTTGCATTGGTTATGATAGAAAAGTCAGAGTGATTAGCTCTGGCTTTTTTAGTAAATAAATATTAGACATTAAGGAAGTTCATTATAATTAAAAACTTGACATTTTTCAATAAAAAGCCCTGTTTTCAAGGCTTTCAAAGATTT
>JUEF01000158.1 GCA_000802045.1 Peptococcaceae bacterium BICA1-8 | reverse complement strand
ATCACGGAATCCCTTTCCAGCCTTAACTTCATTCTTGATCATGCCTTTCAGCCCATTCATTCGAGTCTCACCAAGAATATTTGGGTCAATACCCAACTCGATAACGATGTCTCGCGGCTTTTTTCCTGCTAAGATAGCTTCCCAGAATTTCTTCTTGAATTCAGCTGTAAAATGCACAATGCTGGGAGATACATCTAAAACATATGAGCTTGCGCGTAAATGGTTCATTTCTTCCTCATTAAACTTTTTGTTCGCCATGTTTCCCTCCAATTCATTTGATTCATTCTAATTCCTATCTGAATTGAAGTCAAAACTCTATTGTCCGAGATTAAGGGTTTCAAAAACTACATTGTCTAAAGACAAGGATTTTGAAAACATAGCTGTCAGAAACTAAGGGTTTATGAAAACAGCTACTGTCTAATCTATAGGGTACATTTTACCCTTAGGGTAAATCATAAGGCTCTAACCCTTATATACCAAGGGTTAGAGCCAGTTTTTACCCTATTATGAAATTACAATTCATTCTATAGTGGTGTGGGATCCATCATCATTCAAATATTAACGTAATGTAACTAGTGGTCTCAATCAGGTCATTATTTAAAATAACCCCGGAATTGGTATTATCTAAAATCCGAAAATCTTCTTTACCTAGCTCTTCCATAGCTGAAAATAGAACCCCAATCGATGCCGGTGAATCTAAATAATCATTATCCATGGAAAAAATCTTACCCATGTTTTTATTTTTTAGAGCCTCTATAGTCTCATGGTCTTTAAGCTCTGCCTCTTCACGGGTCAGATAATGGGAAAAATCTACGGACGCCATAACTAGACAATTCTTATCCCCTACAAGCTCTGCTAAATACTTTCCTAATTCCCTGGCTTCCTGCCTAGTGACATCATGGTGTAGAATAATGGGCACCACCTGGGTCTCCGGCAAGTAAAATTTCAAGAAGGGCATTAGATTTCCTATTGAATGCTCTGATTTAAAAACCGCCTCATTAACTTTAACCATTTGAGCTGCGACCAGACTATCAATGATAGCCTGGTCGCTTTCCACAATACCAAAAGGTGTCTGCCAGCCCCAGGGTGTGGTTAAAATCCTTGCCCCTTGATTAAAGTGATTAGGACCTATTAATATTATTGTTGCTGGCTTTTCTAAAGCTATTTTACTAAAAACCGGATCAATAAATTTATAAGCTAGCAGATGATGGGGTACAACTGCACCGAAAATTTTGGAATCCTCAATAACAGATTCAGTATTATTCCCATAGCCAAATGACCGGGGGTCAAAAAAGTTATTTCCGTAAACCGCCTGACGACTAGGGGCAGGAGTTGACTCTCCTTCTGGTAGTGAACTTCCTCCCTTAGCTATAAGAAGCAAACCTAGGCTAGTTATTAGAAGTATCAATAAAAGCTTCTTCACTGAATATTCACCTTTTCCCTAGCTGTAGTGTAGTAAATCTGACCATTTTGAACATGCTGGATGGTGGCTGATTCCGCCTGGTATTGGCCAGCATTAATGACCCGAGCATAATAACTCAAAGAACCTGTTTTTTTACCATAGACAATAAAGCTAATCTTTTGCCCGGAAACTTCCACTGGGTAAGCTGCTTTATAGTCATTGATAATTCCCCAATTATACGGTCTTTGAATTACCTTCAAACCCGCCGGTAAATAGTCAGTTATCTGATACATCCCATCAGGGGCTTTATCACCCCACTCATAGCTGATATTTACTTTCACCAGATTGTTAACCTTTAGACCATCTTTTGAGATATCCTCTGAAGAATATGCTCTAGAAATCTTAACTCCATCTAAGGGTAAAGATGGGCTAGCATTGGAACTGATGGTATAAACTGAGGTCACGCCAATTTCGCCCTGGATATTATTAAATTTAAGCGTATTTAAATCCTCAGGAGTAAGAATAAGGGTCTTTGTTTCACCGGACTCAAGCTCTATTTTCTCCTCTTTACCATTAACAGACCAGCTAAAGCCCACCTTTTCTTTAGACATCTTAGGCAATACCTTCTTTAGAAAAAGTAGCTGATCCAAATTGCTTAAAATATCTGTGGTCGAGTTCTCTAGAACATAAAGTGATAATCTATTCTTAACATCAAGCCCTAAATCCCCGGCGGCAACTGCCGCTAAAGCTGTTGCCTCCAAGATATCATCCTGATCACTGCCGGTATTAATTCTGAGATTGGGACCCAGTTCTTCAGAGTGTTTAGCCAAGAATTCTGTAAACATTTCCGCTGCCGGCTCTCGGTTACCTAACTCCAAAGACGCTAAAACCAGATATATTTTCTCTTTGACCGTTAAGTCATCAGCTCTAGCAACAACAGATAGCTCCTGTAATACCGGCTCACCCAAAGCCGCAAGACCATAGAGTGCTACAATACCCCGCTCCCTAGTCTCCCGGGGATCATTAGCAACCCTTTGTAAATATTCCTTTAGAAAGCCATTATCAAAACCCACCTGAGATAACCCCGCTGACTTGGCACTTAACTCCAGCTCCGGATCGGAGTAAGGTAAGAGAGATATTCCTCCCTTTGTGGTCTGGTAAATTAATATACTATCGGTACTCTCAGCTAATCCTCCCTTTATTCCCGGGAAATATTTCTCCATTAATTCACCTGCCAGCTTTACAGCTAACTTCTGATCAACTCTATTGCCGTTTTCCCCAGACAAACGCCAGAGAATATTGAGATACTGGCTGCGTTCATAATCACTAAAGGTGATGGTTGTAGGCGAATCTGCGGCTCCCTTGATTTTAGTTTTATTATCTAGGAAGTAAAAGTCATACTCTCGCTTCTCACTAAAGCTATCTTTAACAACAAAGGAGAGTGTCAAAGTATCAGTAAGATTACCCAAAGCTGTCCCTTGAACAGTAAGGGTATGGGCACCACTCTCTAAAGCTGGCAGTGCCAAATCAACCCTGGTAAAAGCCTTGCTGGTTTTCTTTTCACTAAATACAAGGTTACCCTCCCTTTTAACATCGACACTATAAGTGACATCTTCCCCTGATGAAAGCTTATTTCCAAAGGATCTTAGATAGACAACAGGCTGATCACTACTTAGATAGCGATCATTTAAAGTAATATCCACAAAAAAAGGCAGCTTGACGATAATATTTTTTACAGTACTGATAGCTTGTAAATCCCCATTCACAGCCTGGGAGGTTAAACGCCAGGAGGTGAGATTATCGGGAAGAGTAAATGAGCTCTCCGCTTTCCCATTATTATCAGTTGTAAGTGTGGTAAAGAAAACTGCATCCCGCAGATCCTTTCTTTCCGATCCGCCTTCACCACCTTTTTCTGCTCCCCCACCCATTGGAGGCATTTTATGGGTTTCTAAGGTCCGTCTGATACCTGAACCAAGATAATCATTATATAGGGCATAAAGGATATTGGCATTTTGACCCCTTAATGCATATAGCGCTTCATCTACTAGATTTAAATTTACTATAGCTTGCACAGGCTGACCCTTTAAGTCCTTAACCTGGACTTTTAGATTAACCTTTTCACCGGGTCGGTATTCGGCTTTATCAGTAGTGACCTCTAAATCTAGAGCTTTCTCGTTTTCATCAAAGGCTACTAAATATTCACCAGCTTCATGATAATACCGACCATCAAAATATACTCCTTTTACATAATAATTGGGTATAAATTCTTTGATAAAAACACTTTGGTATATTCCGGTATCCTGAAGCTTATGCTCTCTTAAGCCTTGTCGTGTATCAATAAAAAGAAAACCATTTTTGCGATCAGGCAGGGGGGTTTCATTATTATTTAGTGTCAACAGCACATCTTCCCCTACTTTATACTTGTTAGTGCTTTTATTTGACCCTAAAAAGTACCATTGATATTCATATTCCCTGCTATATCGGGGTCCCTGCACATAGACTTCTCTAGTGGCAAGATTGCCTTTAGAATCTAAGGTACTGAGCTCCACCCGATAAAATTGGTCTTCTTCAGTGGGAAACATAAAACTGCCCATACCCTGAGCATCGGTTATAAAGCTACCTTCTGTAACAAATTCCTTGTGATAATTGTAAAAGTACCTTTTTTGGACCTTTTTATTGATATAGTCATAGTATTCACCGTCTTCAATTTTTTCCCAGACATCTCGATAGACCTTAGCTGTTACTTGATGATTGGATACTACTTCGCCCTTAAAAGCACCGTTATCCCATATTTCTACCTCGCCTTGCCGGTATTTATCTAAGGTAACGTGATTAAGTACTACATCTACTGAGCCCTCTCCCTCTTTGATCCTTCCCTCCGCCTCTAGCATTAGGTCAGTATTTAAAACTACATATGTTGCTTCGGCGTTTATTTCACCGCTTTCGGGTAAATTAGCATTAAGGTAGACGCCTTCATGCCGAATTGTTGAGTCATTTTTATTATATTGAGGAGTATAAGTAAACACAGCCTTGCCTTCAGTATCTGTGGTAACACTTCCACTTTTCCCGGCAAGATGGTAATTCAACTGCATATTGGCTGCACCGGTACCTTCAAAGAAAGCCGCAGATATATTGATATCTACTTTTCCACCCACAAAAAGCACTTTTTTCGAAGGGGTTACCCCTATTTGATAGGCAGGCTTTGTATATGTTTGTACTTCAAACCCCATTTCCCTGAGACTATTGGCGCCATCCTTTATAACAAGGGAATAATAGCCCGGTGATAGATTAGGTAGCTTGATACTGCCTGATAAAGAATAGTTCTCTACCTCTACCTCTTGAGAAATAATAGTTGTTGCTTCACCCCTACCAGATTTGGTTAGTTCAATCTTGACCCGGGATAATTCCTTTATTCCAGACTCCCTGGGTTTAATCAGCCCCCAAAAAAAGATGGTATCATCAGGCTTATATAGGCCTCTATCTAAGTAGAGATACTTCCAATACCCTTCTCTAATTTTCCTATTATTTTGCCACGTTCTATCATAAAATCCCTGAGAAATCTCACCACCCACTGCCTGTTGATCACCCTGGGAAATTATCAAATAACTACTCCCGCTATCAATAGCTGGTGATTTTAAAATAGCCACACCTTGCTCATCAGTAACACCTTTTTCACCATCTTCATAGGAGTGAACCTGTGCACCTTGAACAGGACTACCTTGAAGCAGATCATTAACCCATACCAGGGTTTTATCCTCTGCTACTACTGAATACAGCCCAAGGTTTGTTACCTGCAGCCAGACCTGAGAAGTTGCTTCACCAACTGATGCTTGAGCTAGATAAAAACCTGCCGGCAGTTTTTCAGGAAACACTAAATAACTCTCTTGTTGATCCATGATGGGAGCAGCAAAATCCATAACTTTTTCTAAACCAGCAGTGTTTTCCTGATAATTCCTACGACTAAAATAAGCCCATCCAGGAATTTGGTTTCTTTCCTTTAATGCTTTGACATAATCTTCTGGTCCCTTATACTTAAATAGTACAACTTTAACTTCGGGCTTTTTGTTATTTTCCCGACTGTATAATCTTAGACCTACAACAGGATTTTCATCAACTGTATATTCATAGGTATCTTCATATAAATACATCTCATATTTGGGAGTGCTTGCGGGATCAGCCTGCGTTTCAAACTGGAAAATATAATCCTCGGCTAATTGAGAATCACTGCCCGCTACTTTTAGACCATTTTTTACCTTAACGGTATAAAGGGTAGCAGGTTTTAGCAGTTTAGGTACAAATACTGCTGTTTTTTTATGTACTTCCCAACGACCTTCAACTTTGGGATTAATTTCTACAAAACTTTCAATCTCGGAAAAATCCATATGACTAAAAAAAACCTCAATTCCTGTATCTAAAGGAACTCCCCCCGCTCTATCTCCCGGCAGGGTAGAAACAACCCGGAAATCACCCTTTGTTTGAAATGCCCAACTTTGGACTTTTTCCTCATCTAGTGCTAGGGAAAATTTATACACCTGATTAGCTAGTAGGGGTTGTGTTGGAACAACCAAAGCCTCTTTATTGCCCTCGCCTGGTTTTAAGGTATAAGTAAAAGCAGGCTCAATAGAAAGACTTTTTTCTAGCACTTTAAAATCTACTTCTTCCGAAGAGGACAGTTGGAAACTAGTCGCTAAATCTACGCCACCTGTATCAAAAATCATTGGCCTTAAAGACATTTCGGCAGCAAATGCACTGGTTTTATCACCGGGAATATCAGCTTTATTCCAAAGAAAGGCACCAATTATGACTAAAAGACAAACTAGGGCAATCCCTATATATCTTGTATATTTTTTCACAATCATCTCTCCTATCAATATACTCCACCCTAATAGACGATACTTTCCGGTTTTTGTTTCATTAAGACTAGCTCATTTTATTGAAATTTTTCTATCTTAACTTTCATGCCCTTCGCTATGCTAAATGCTCAAAAAATCACGAAAGATTTTATTCTAAATTCTAAATTCTGTCGAGTAGACATATCTAAATCTCATCCAACGTAAGAGACTTATTATGCCCCTCACAGAACCGGACTTGAGGTTTTCCCTCATCCGGCTCTTCATCAATACTCACTTACACATTTCTATCAAGGATATAAATATTATGTTTGATTTCAGGTTTGGGGAGAGGAAATCGCTTCAGGTATTGCGTAAATTGTTCATAGTTCATGCTCTTTTTCTGACTGCGTCTATTTATCCACTTATATACCAGCTTACCGGTCTCCCGATAATAAGCCCTCAGGCTTGCATAATTTCCACTAATTCCGTAATATTCGTAGTGGCCTCTAAGTTTGGCCGCTAGTATCTTCCACCATTCCTTGATTTCAAACATATTTCTTACCGACTTTAACCAGGCATTCATTTCCTTAAGCTTCGTATTGAATTTCTTCCTTCTGGTCTTTCTTCCAACTTTGAAATACCCTTTTCGTGTCTTATCACAAAAGTGT
>JUEF01000157.1 GCA_000802045.1 Peptococcaceae bacterium BICA1-8 | reverse complement strand
TCAATACGAAGCTTAAGGAAATGAATGCCTGGTTAAAGTCGGTAAGAAATATGTTTGAAATCAAGGAATGGTGGAAGATACTAGCGGCCAAACTTAGAGGCCACTACGAATATTACGGAATTAGTGGAAATTATGCAAGCCTGAGGGCTTATTATCGGGAGACCGGTAAGCTGGTATATAAGTGGATAAATAGACGCAGTCAGAAAAAGAGCATGAACTATGAACAATTTACGCAATACCTGAAGCGATTTCCTCTCCCCAAACCTGAAATCAAACATAATATTTATATCCTTGATAGAAATGTGTAAGTGAGTATTGATGAAGAGCCGGATGAGGGAAAACCTCAAGTCCGGTTCTGTGAGGGGCATAATAAGTCTCTTACGTTGGATGAGATTTAGATATGTCTACTCGACAGAATTAATAGTTGATAGGAGGGCTTTGGGATGGCAATACAAAAAGTTGATTCTAACCAATTGGATGAAGCAATTTTTAAAAATAATGAAGCTTGTGTAGTTGTATTTTCTAGAGAAGGCTGTCATGTTTGTCAGGAAGTGGTACCAAGGGTTGAAGAAATTTCAAAAGAATATGAAGGCAAATTATCTTTTTATTATGTAGATGTTGAAGAAGAAAAAGATTTATTTAAAAAGTTTTCCCTTAAAGGGGTCCCACAGCTGTTATTTTTTAAAGATGGAGAGTTTCATGGAAAGTTGGCAGGGGATGTTGAAGAGGATGATATTGAAGAAAAAATTGATTGTTTAATATAAGAGGTGCATAAGGGTGAGTAATTACGACATTGTTATAATTGGAGGGGGACCAGCAGGGTTAGCTGCGGCTATTTACGGAGCTAGAGCAAGATTAAAAACTATAATTATTAATAAAGGGACAATTGGTGGAATGGCTCATACTACAAGAGAGATAGTAAACTATCCCGGATATGGACAAACAAGTGGCCCTAAATTAATGGCAGATTTCAAAAAGCATGCTGAAAATTTTGGAGCCCAGTTTCTTAAGGATGAAGTTGTAGAAGTAGACTTTTCACAAGAAGAGAAAGTAATTAAAACGAAAAAAGGGAAAGAGTTCACTGCAAAAGCTGTTATTCTAGGCTGTGGAACTCAACCAAGACTTCTTAATATTTCTGGTGAAACAAAGTTAAGAGGTAGTGGTGTTGCCTATTGTGCTACCTGTGATGCAGAATTTTTTGAAGGTGAAGATGTAGTTGTTATTGGTAGCGGTGACCAAGCGATTGAAGAAGGCTTGTATATTACTAAATTTGCAAGGAAGGTTACTGTTGTCGTCCTGCATGATGAAGGAATACTTGATTGCAACAAACTTAGCGCTGAAATAGCCTTTAATAATGAAAAAATGAAATTCATATGGAATTCAACAATTGAAGAAGTATTAGGAGCTTCTAATGTTGAGAGTGTCAAAATTAAGAACATTAAGACAGGAAAAAGTACTGAGTTGGTCTGTCAAGGTGTATTCTTTTTTGTAGGAATGATCCCAGCCACTGGTTTCTTGCAAAATAGTGGAGTAAATATGGATCAAAAAGGATATATTCCAGTAAATGAGTTAATGGAGACAAACCTTGAAGGTATTTATGGGGTTGGTGACAACAGAGTTAAATATTTAAGACAAGTTGTATCAGCTGCAGGTGATGGTGCGACAGCAGCAGTTGCAGCTGAAAGGTATATAGAAGAGTTAAATAATTTTAGAGAGACTGTAGTTGAAAATGAACAACCCGTTATACTCTTATTCTTTAATCCTATAATAGAAGAGAGCTTAGCTTTAAATACAGTTTTAGAAAAGGTTGTTAGTGAAAATGGCTACAACTATAAAATAATTAGAGTGGATATTTCGAGAAAAAAAATGTTGGCAGAAAGATATGGTGTGCAAGAAGCACCATCAGCTATTGTTTTAAATAAAGGTGTAATTATAAAAAAACTAGATTGCGTCATTGATGAAGGGAAAATAAGCTCCCAGTTGCGAAAATAAATGGTAAAAAAAGGTTTTATGATTTAGAAGCTGCAGTCCTTGTAAATTATAAGGATGAAAGGGGGAAATAATGGTGCAGATCACAATTTATACAGCAACAGGTTGTACCCGTTGTAAAATTGTTAAGCGTTTTATGGAAGAACGGGGTATTACCTATGCTGAGAGGGACATGAAGGCTGAGGGAAAGGAAGAATTCCAGAGCTTTTATAAGGCAAATCGTAGTGGGATTTTTCGTGGACCCGATGGGATAGAGTTTCCTATCATCACTGATGGGGAGAATATTCGTCAGAGTATTGGAGCATCAATTGCTTTTTTACATTCAGGCACCAAGTTAAATGGATTCTTTAGTGTGGGTACCCTTCATAAGGAGTGGGTGGATGGCATCCATGTTTCTGGTGGTAATCCTGATAATACTGAGGAATATCTAGCAGTCCTACGTTATTTAAAAGGTAATAATCTGAAACTGCAAATAGATACCAATGGTAAAAACAGCCTTATTCTTCAACAAGTTCTTAGGGAGAATTTAGCTGATATGTTAATAGTGAATATTCTAGGCCCCCAGCAGCTATATAGTAAATTATCAGAGAAAGAGATTGATATTGATGATGTAAAGGCGAGTTTAGGGATTGTAGCTAACTTTCCTAAGTCTAAAATTGAGACTGTTATTGTTCCGGTTATTAGGGAAGATGGCACAATTAGCTTTTTAACACCTGAAGAAATTGGTGAAACAGCTAAACTGATTGAAGAAGGAACAGGTAGTAAAAAGAATCATTATTTACTAAAGATGTTTAATCCTAAAGAGGCTCAAGAGTCAAAATTTAGATTACTAGACCCTCTACCTAATAAACTTGTTTTTGCCTATCGGACAAAGGCTAGGACTTATCAAGTTTTCACAGAGATTGAAAACATTTAATTATAAATAACTAAACAGTAATACCGCGTATACTGAAGATGCGTGCTATAAATAGAGAGGAGGGAAAATTATTAATTTTCCCTCCTCTCTATTTATAGGAATAAAAACTTCTCTAAGGTCAAAAATAAAAGGGTATGTATTATTAATAAATGGAGTGAAAAAATTGAAGATATTAACTCTAACCTGGGAATACCCTCCTCGGACTATAGGCGGGTTAGCAACACATGTGGCAGGGCTTAACCGCGCACTGGCAAAAAAAGCCGTTGATGTAAATATTGTAACTATAGGAGAAAACCAAGAAAACAGCTATGAAGAGCAGGGAGTTTTAGTCCACACAATACCCTCACATTTTTTACCTTCTAGAGATTTTATTTCTGAAATTCTACATTTAAATTTCAGTTTATTAGAAAAATCCATTAAATTAATAAATGAATGGGGAAAAGTTGATATTATTCATGCCCATGACTGGCTAGTTGCCTTTGCAGCAAGAACTTTAAAGCATATTTATCAATTACCATTAGTTTCTACTATTCACGCGACAGAATATGGGAGAAATAATGGACTACACACTGATATACAAAGGTATATTAGTAGTGTAGAGTGGTGGTTAACTTATGAATCATGGAAAGTACTTGTCTGCAGTGAAGCCATGAAAAGTGAAATAGCAAATATCTTTCAGACACCTCAGGATAAAGTTGAAGTAGTAAATAACGGTATAGATATTAAAAAGATAAAGATTTCAAAAGAAATCCCAAGAACTGATTATGCTTCCCCAGATGAAAAAATTGTGCTCTTTGTCGGTCGTTTAGTACCTGAAAAAGGTGTGCAGGTTTTAATTGAAGCTATGCCCAGAGTTTTAACATTTGAACCTAAAACTAAACTTTTAATTGCCGGAAAAGGACCATATGAGAATAGTCTGAAAGACCTGGTTAGAGCTAAAGGATTAGAAAACAGAGTGAACTTTTTAGGCTTTATTAATGATGAAGAACGGGATGTATTATATCGCTATGCAGATTGTATAGTTTTTCCCAGTTTATATGAGCCTTTCGGAATTGTAGCCTTGGAAGGAATGGTTGCGGGTAGCCCTGTGGTTGTTGCTGATACGGGAGGATTAAGTGAAATAGTACAGCATGGAGTAAATGGATTAAAATGTATTACTGGAAATGCTGATTCTTTGTCAGACCAAATAATATGTACTTTTACAGATGATCCATTAGTAGCTAAGATGGTTAAAAGGGCACTGGAGGATGTTGCAAATAAATATTCATGGGATGGGATAGCTGTCCAAACCCTCAATTTATATGAAGAAATTATTGAGGAAAGCAAAACTACCCAGTGGGTTCCACCCTGGTTTAAAAATGATCTAACTAATCCAGCCATGTACTATTCAAAATTTGGGAGGTATGATGGATGAAAGCAATAATTATGGCAGGGGGGAAAGGCACTAGATTAAAGCCTCTTACCTGTGCAAAACCTAAACCTATGGTATCTTTAGCAAACAATCCTGTTATGACCCATACTATTGAATTATTAAAAAAACATGGCATCACTGATATAGGAGTTACTTTAGCCCATATGGCGTCACATATAATGGATTACTATGGTGATGGGAAAGATTATGGCGTAAATTTAAAATATTTTATTGAAGAAACTCCTTTGGGTACAGCCGGCAGTATAAAAAATGCCCAAGCTTTTTTAGATGATACCTTTTTAGTCATTAGTGGTGATGGTTTAACAGATATTGATATCTCAAATGCGGTAGAATTTCATAAGCATAAGGAGTCACAGGTAACATTAATTCTTACATCTGTAGAAAATCCATTAGATTATGGTATTGTTGTTACAAAAGAGACCGGTGAAATTATTAGGTTTTTAGAAAAACCTTCTTGGGGTGAAGTATTTAGTGATCAAATAAATACCGGTATGTATATATTAGAGCCTGAGGTCTTAAATTATATCCCGGATAAAGCCTTTTATGATTTTAGTAAAAACCTTTTCCCATTATTGATGGATAAAGGGATAATATTAAATGGCTTTAACGGGGAAGGTTATTGGTGTGATATCGGGAATTGCCAAGCCTATCTTCAAGCCCATGTAGATATTTTAATGGATAAAGTTTCAACATATCTGCCATACAAAGAGTATCTACCTCAGGTTTGGGTAGGGGAAAATACAGACATTCATCCCAGTGCTCAATTGAATGCTCCTTTAGTTGTAGGAAATAATTGTTATATCGGTCCCCATGCCTCTATAGGAGCCCATAGTTTTATTGGCAATAACTGTTTAATTAGTAACCATTCCTCCATAAAACGTTCTGTGCTATGGAATGGTGTGCAAATTGGGAAAGGGGCGGCTGTTCGGGGGGCGGTTTTATGCTCTAATGTAAATATTAAAAATGGTGCTTCTATCTATGAAGGTGCAATAATCGGTCATGAGTCTATTTTAAAAGATAATTGTATTATAAAACCAGGGTCCAAAATTTGGCCGAGTAAAACAATAGAGGAAGGAACTGTGCTAAAAGGCAATTTGGTTTGGGGAACTGGATTTTCCAAAAGCCCCTTCGGATACAATGGTATAAATGGGCAGTTAAATGTGGATTTAAATATGGAACAAATATTACAAATCGGAAGTGCATTTGGTTCCATTATTAATAGCTCCTTTGGGAATATAGGAATTAGTTCTGATGGTACTGTGGTTTCGAAGATTGTTAAACAGGTTTTAACTAGCGGTCTGCAAATAGTAGGCCAGCAGGTGTATGACTTAGGTGAAACAACACTACCTATTTGTAGATTTGCTATAAATAAGGGTAACTTTAATGGTGGTGTATATATTCAATTTTGTTCCGATGATGATTTTTTACATATTACATTTTTAAATGAACAGGGAGCAAATATTAGCAAGGGGCTAGAGAAAAAAATTGAGAATACGTTTAGTATTGATGATTTTCGTTATGTTCCTAGTGAAAAAATAAAAAATGTACGGATATTGGAAAGTATTTATGAGCTTTATTTTACAAATTTAAAAAATCAAATAAAGGGAATGCTTGATTTTCAAATTATCTTAACATGTCCGTCCGAAAGACTTACCCAAAGTATAAAGAATTTATTGGAGCAATTTGGATGTATTGTCGATGTGGTAAATGAGGAGGAATTTGCCGCTCTTATTAAAGAGAATAATGAAGTAAATATAGCATTGCAATTTGATAAACAGGCTGAAAAAATAGTTGTTTATGATGATCAAGGAAAAGTAATAGATACAAACCAATTAAAAGTTTTAATAGCGTACATTCTTTTTAATGATTATAAAGAACTGACTCTAGTAGCTTCAATTGATGAACCTGTCATACTAGAAGGATTAGCCCAGAAATATGGTGGTAAAGTACTCCGGTGCAAAAGTGATTTAAGTAGTCGAATGGAAAATATGTTAAAACAAGGGAAGCCTGGTCAAAAACAATTTTTTATGGAGTTTGATGGGCTTTATGCGGTTCTACAAATGTTAGAATTTTTAAATAGAAAACAAATAAGTTTGTCTAGGGTTATAAATAATCTGCCTCAATTCTATATAAATAGAGATATACTTAGCTGCCCCTGGGAAACTAAAGGTAAGATAATTCGCTCACTTTTAGAAAATTTCCATGAAGGTAGTGTTGATAGTATTGAAGGTGCAAAGTTTAAGCATGCCAAAGGCGATATATTAATTTTGCCTGACTCGGAAAAACCTTTAGTTAATATTATTACTGAAAGTAATTTCATGGAAGCCGCCGAGGAAATTTCCCAAAGCTATAAAGAAAAAATACAAAGATTAATAACTCATAACAGCTGATAAGTAAAAAACTTTACAGATATTGTTACTGTTTATATATAATTTTTTGTAAATACTAAATATGTATCTACAAAAAAAGGAGGTTTTATTATGTCAATTTGGGATGGACTTTTTAGTAGTAATATTAATACTAGTCCTTTAGATGCAGAAGGTATAAGTATCGAGCCAGATATTCCCCAAATGGGTGAGGAAGTAAAAATTAGCTATGATGGTTTATTAGCTCAAAGTGGAGCTAGCCAGATTTATTTGCATATTGGCTATGAAAATAACTGGCATGATTTAGAGGATATACCCATGCAAAAGTTTTCTAATGGTTGGTATTGTGACTTTGTGCCGGAACATAGGGAAGTAAATTTTTGTTTTCATGATAGTGCAAACAATTGGGATAATAATAATGGTGGAAACTGGAATTTAAGGCTACAATGAAGAAATCGCCCAACCGGGCGATTTTTCTATTCTTTACGGATTTGTAGGATTAGTAAAATCATATTGTTTAAAACTTTCCGGAATGGCATAAAGGTGATTTTTAGATGCATAAGCTTTATTGTAAAGGTGATGATAGTACTCCTTAGCCATCCTTTGAGATGTTAGTTTTTTAATACCCATTTTGATGCTTGATCTCATCATATTTACCCAACGATCTTGATCATTATAAAAAGTAGGGATTACCTCATTTAATAATACTTCATAGAAGGCTTCAAGATCCTGCTGATTTTGATCTCCTGCGTCTTTATTTTTACTCCAAACTTTATCTAGAAGCCACCCGCTTTCTTGGTGTTTTACAGCTTCACCCACCCAACCATCGATAACACTTATACTTAAAACTCCATTTAGTGCCGCTTTCATACCAGATGTTCCACTGGCTTCCATCGGCCTTAAGGGATTATTAAGCCAAACATCACAACCCTGAACCATGAGCTTTGCTATGTGCATATTATAATTTTCCAGAAACACTATATTGGGGTATTTTTTACTAATATTTACTATCTCTTGTATTATCTTTTTGCCTTCATGGTCATTAGGATGAGCTTTACCGGAATATACTAATTGGATTTGACCTTGTTCTAATAATTGGCCTAAAATATCCAGCCTCTTAAATATCAGCTCGCCACGTTTGTAGGCCGCTGCTCTTCTGGCAAAACCTATTGTTAAAACATTGGGATTAAAATTAACATGATTTTTCTCATTAATATAAGCAATCAATTTGTACTTGGCTTCGATGTGTTCGACCCATAAATTGTTGCCTTTTTCAAAAGCAGCTCTAATATTACTGTTTTGCCAGGTTCCCACATGTACTCCATTGGTTATTGCTGCAATTTGGGCAACTCCTGGGATTTCTTCCCACATCCTACGGGCGGTTTGGCCATGGAGCTGAGAAACAGCATTTGCCCGATAGGAAAGACGGAGGGCGGCGACAGTCATATTAAAAGGATTACCTCCCAATAACTCTAATTGTTGCTCTGAGAAGCCATTGTGTGCTTCCATAAACATTAATAACCCGAGATCATGGGTTTCATTACCTGCTTCAACAGGTGTATGGGTGGTAAACACCACTTCTTTTTTAGTCTTCTCCCAAGCTTCATCGAAGGACAGACCATCATTATCCATTTTTTCTTTAATTAGTTCTAATCCACCAAATACTGCATGGCCTTCATTAAAGTGATAGATATCAATATCTAAGTTTAATGCCCTAAGAGCCCTGATACCGGCGATTCCTAGGATAATCTCCTGGGCAACCCTATCCTGATCCACCCCTCCATAGAGTTTCTGAGTTATCCAATCCTGTTCACTCCTGCCCAAATCTGTATCTAATAGGTACAAGGTGACATTTTGATAAGCTTCTACCTTCCATACTTTACAGCTAACATCGGCACCTCTGACCCGGCAGTTTACAGTAATATTGGTATCAACCAAGTTTTCAAAGCTATGACTAGGATATAGATCATAGGGATAGCCGTCTTCACCGATGAGTTGAGTTGTATAATCCTTGCGCCATAATATCCCCATGCCTATTATAGGTAAATCCAGGTCCTTTGCCGCTTTCAGGTAATCTCCAGCTAGTATTCCCAAGCCCCCAGAGAATATAGGCAAATTGTCATCTAAACCAAATTCCATACAAAAATAAGCTACTTTAGGTAGTCCTTTATTTTCCAAAGTAATCCCCCTAGTGTTTTTTTCTATATTATTTGTTGGAAGCATATAAAGTATAATCAATTTCCGGAAAAATATTATTTTTTGCGCTAATATTGTCTAACCAGTTAGAATCGATTTGCTTATTTTTAAAGTCATGGTATATTTTAAAAAACCTCCCGAGATGGTCTATAGTTCTTTTTTTAGCATATTCTACCATTGTGTTTGTTTTAATTATAAAAGCCCAGTCACTAGCTTGTGCTAAAAGAAGTTCGCGAGCTGCCTGCTCTAAAGCACTTCTTTCTAATCCTGTTGCAGAGGGATAATCATTAGCTAATTCTCCCATGTACTTAGAAGCTTTATGTAAATGTCTATAGATCCAATCATTACTTCCATTAAGCCATACTTCAAAATATCCTTTATCGCCCCAACTAGACATAGCGGGTTGGGCAATATGATTATCTGGGTACATAGTTAGGTATTGGCTGGGCAAAACAGTTTTTATTTTATCTTGATCATAATAGATTTTTCTAAATAACATATCTAACCATACAGGCCCTTCAAACCACCAGTGACCAAATAGTTCACCATCAAAGGGTGCTACTATTAGCGGCTTTCTATCCATAAAAGAATTTAAGTGCTCTATTTGCTTTTCTCTATTGAAAATAAAATTCCCCGCATGCTCCGCTGCTTTTTCTCCAGCGCACCAAGGGTTATAAAGTTCTTTATAATCGCTTTTACCTGTTATTTTATAATACTTGAAGCCGGTATTTAATCTTATCCCATCGGGATGGATAAAATTGGAAATATAGTCTAAAGGGAGATCATAGCCTATATCGCGGTAATATTCCCGATAATTAAAATCCCCTGGATAGCCTTCATCTTTACTCCATACTTGCTTTGAGGATTCAGGATCACGGCCGAAAGCTATGACTCCATTTGGGCATTGGATGGGTGCGTATACGCTGTGGTTATAACTAGGCGGATTAGCATAGACAATGCCGTGGGTATCTAGGAAAAAATACCTTATTCCATATTTATTTAAGACTTCCTCCAGCCCCGGGATATAAGCACATTCCGGCAACCACATCCCTTGTGGTGTAAAGTAAAATAGCTTTTGAAAAACGTTTATAGCTGTTGCAATTTGTACTTCAACTGCCTCTTTTTCCATAAATGGGAGAAAGCCATGGGTAGCCGCACAGGTTATTAATTCAATTTTCCCTGTGGAATTTAAGTCCCTTAGTATGTTAATAATATTGCCCTGACAACGGTCGTGATAGAATTGCAGCATTTTAGAGATTTTGGTCTTATACATTTCTGCTAAACTGTTTTCTGCTAACCCTCGTGTGCGATTAATCTCTTTCTCTCCCAATTCCAGTAGTTTTTCCATGTGTCTTTGAAATCTATTTTGTAAAAGCGGGTCGTTAAGCATGGTTAAGAGGGATGGGGAAAAGGATAAGGTGATTTTGAAATCTACACCATCCATATGAAGTTGTTCTAATGTCTGCAAAAGGGGTAAATATGTTTCTAAGGTGGCTTCAAATAGCCAGCGTTCTTCTAAAAACTCAGCATGCTCAGGATGCCTAATAAAGGGTAAGTGATTATGCAAAACGAGAGCGAGAAACCCTTGTTCCAATAGAAATCAATCCTTTCTTACTATTGCATAGTACTTTTTTTAGGAAGAAACCCCCGGCTGCCAACTATTAAGAGTTCTTTGGAGGGGATTGTCTAAATTATTATTAGATAAATAATTAAATGATAAATAACTTTGTAATCGATTAGATACTGCTAAAGTAATAAATGTATTGTCCGCCAAAACTATTCCTAATTCGCCAAAGAGGGGAATACCTCTATTTCCCACGGAGATGTACCAGCTTTCGGCATGGTCATTAATAGTTATTATTTCCTTATAATCAGGCCATGATAGGCGAATAGCTAAGCTTGAATCAACGATTTCATTAACACTGCTTTCTGCTACCTCCCAGTAGGCAAATATATTTTGAGGATCTCGAATCATCAAAACAATAAAGGTCTCTCCGTATTTATTGGGCAAATAGTAATCAGGTTCCATATGAAGCATTTTCTATTCTCCTATCCAATTAATAATTTTTTTCTCTTTGTGATAAAATGTCTTATAGACATTATTTATTTCCAAAAAGCTTTAAAAAAACCCATAAAGATTCAAAAAAATAATATGGGCTAGAAGATAGGTGGGGATATTTTTTGTATACTGATTGGATTTTTCATAATTCACATGATATTTTTTATCGAAGTCCTTTTGGTTCTGTTACATGCAACCAAGAGGTATTATTAAAGATTGAAGTGCTGAAGCCTGTGGATAAAGTTGTTTTGCGGTTATGGATAGAGGATAACGAAGAAGAATTGGAGATGCAGCTATTAGAAAATCAAGAAAATAGAAGAATCTACGAGAAAAAAATTAAGGCACCATCGAAACCGCTGCAGCTATGGTATTTTTTTATTATATATGTAGATGGGAAGAAATATTATTATGGAAATTTAACAAACTATGGAGGTATAGGGGTTACACAGGAATGGGAACCACTTTCTTATCAGATCACTGTCTATAAGGAAGGTGCCGATACTCCTCACTGGTTTAGAGAATCTGTAATGTATCAAATATTTATAGATAGGTTTTTTAATGGTAATGAAGACCAAAAAATAACCAACAAAAAGGAAAATAAATATGAATATCACTATCCTGCCTGGGAGGAAGCTGTAAAACCTTACCGTATAAATGAAAAAACAGGTGAAATTCAGGGTTATGATATTTATGGTGGGAATTTATTAGGCATTATTAAAAAGCTTCCCTACTTAAAGGAGTTAGGGATTAATATTCTTTACCTTAACCCCATTTTTGAAGCACCTAGTAATCATAAGTATGATACAGCAGATTATAAAAAGATTGATCCTATGTTTGGTGATAATGAAACCTTTAAAACCTTATGCCTAAAGGCTCAAGAAATCGGTATGAATATCATTTTAGACGGCGTCTTTAGTCATACTGGCAGCGACAGTATCTATTTTAACAAGGAAGGTACTTATGACAGCCTCGGTGCCTTTCAATCCGAAGAGTCACCATATTTTCCCTGGTATTCCTTTCAAAATCAAAGAATTTGTAATGAGTATCACTGCTGGTGGGGTATTGATACCTTACCAAATATTAATGAAATGGAGCCTTCTTATAGAGATTTTATCATCCATGCTGATAATAGTGTTATTAAATATTGGCTGAAAATGGGGGCTAAAGGCTGGCGCTTAGATGTAGCTGATGAATTACCCGATGAGTTTATAAAAGAAATTAGAGGTGCTATGAAAGCTATAGATTCTGAGTCTGTTTTAATTGGCGAAGTGTGGGAGGATGCTTCCCGTAAGGCTAGCTATCAAAAGCTGAGGGAGTATTTCCTAGGTGAAGAATTAGATTCGGTAATGAATTATCCTTTCCGAGAGATAATGCTGGGGTTTTTTACCGGACAGCGAAATGCCTATGAAACGAGCCTGGCTTTATTAAGCATCAGTGAAAATTACCCAATACATAATTTCTATGCCAACATGAACCTAATAGGTAGTCATGATGTACCGAGGATTCTCACGGTTTTAGGAGATGCTCCCCAGGAAGAGTTTTTATCACAGGAGGAAGTGGCTAATTATAAATTAACTCCCTCTCAGAGGAATTTAGCCAGTAAAAGACTAAAATTATTTGCTTTAATACAAATGACCTTTCCGGGAGTTCCATGTATATATTACGGAGATGAAGCAGGGCTGGCAGGATATAAAGATCCCTTAAACAGAGGACCTTACCCTTGGGGGAAAGAGGATCAGGATATTTTAAGCTGGTATCAAAAAATAATATCCATAAGAAATAAATATGATGTTTTCAAAACCGGGGTATGGTCTCCCCTAAATATCGATAAGGATGTATTTGGTTATCTAAGAATAATAAAAGCTGGTAGAGATGTATTTAACCAGAGTAAGGATAACAATTTAGCTGTCCTTATAGTAAATCGAAGTATGAATAGCGACATGGAAATTACCCTAGATATGGGTACCCACGTATCAGACTGCAGTCTATACAATGTGCTGGAAGAAAATAGTCGCTTTGACGTAAAGGATGGATTCTTGAGCTTAAAGCTCAATCCTCTGGAAGGAAAGTTATTACTAAAAAACATTATCTAATAAACTGTGAGGAATAAAAATGAAACTAATAAAGGGCGCTGGGGTTTTATTACATCCTACATCATTACCCGGTAACTATGGAATAGGGGATTTAGGCCAAGAAGCCTATAAATTTGTGGATTTTTTAAATAATAGCGGACAAAAATATTGGCAAGTATTACCGTTTAATCCTCCCGGGTTTGGAGAATCCCCGTACCAAGCTTTTTCGGCTTTTGCAGGAAACCCTCTCTTAATTAGCCCAGATAAACTAATTCAAGATGGGCTTTTAGAAATTAAAGATATAGAAAGCATTCCCCAATATAGTGAAAGTATAGTAGAATTTGAGAAAGCAAGAGTATATAAGGATGAATTACTTAGAACTGCATTTAAGAAGTTCGAAGCAGATAAGTGTAATACGTATCTGAATTTCGAAAAAGATAATATCCTGTGGTTAGAAAATTATTCTTTATTTATGGCATTGAAAAATTATTTTGGAGGTTCTAGCTGGAACCAGTGGGATAAATTAGTCGCTAAAAGAGACGAAGCAGCTTTAAACCGGTATAGAGCTTTATTGCAGGATGAAATTCAATATCAGAAGTTTTTACAATTTAAGTTTTTCAGCCAGTGGCTGGAATTAAAAGAGTATACTAATTTAAAAGGTATAAAAATAATTGGGGATATTCCCATTTTTGTAGCTTTGGATAGTTCCGATGTCTGGGCAAATCCCCATTTGTTCTGTTTGGATGAAGCCCAAAACCCACTTAATGTTGCAGGAGTCCCACCCGACTACTTTAGTAAAACCGGTCAACTCTGGGGCAATCCCCATTATGATTGGGCTCGCATGGAACAAGATGGGTATAAATGGTGGAGGCAAAGATTTATTACTATTTTCAGCTTGGTGGATTTTGTTCGATTAGATCATTTTCGAGGCTTTGAGGCTTACTGGGAGATTCCTTTTGGTGAGGAAACCGCTATTAATGGTAAGTGGGTAAAGGGGCCAGGGGAAAGCTTTTTTTCTGCCCTGGAAAAAAACTTTGGGGAAATGCCGATTATTGCTGAGGATTTGGGAATTATAACCTCAGAAGTGGAACAATTAAAGAATAAGTTTGGCTTCCCTGGAATGAAAATACTGCAATTTATTTTAGAAGATACCACCCAAGAGCTGGTTTTACCCCTTAATTTTGAATATAATTCAGTAGTTTATACGGGGACCCATGATAATGATACTATATTGGGCTGGTTTAAAAAGCATAGTCTAGAAAAAAATATAGTACAAAAAATGTTAGCAGACAATTTGGGTATATACCCAAATATGAATGCAGACGAAGCTTGTTGGCGCTTTATTGATTTAGCCCTACAGTCCAATTCAGTTATAGCAATAATACCTCTGCAGGATATACTTTGTTTAGATAGCTCAGCACGGATGAATTATCCTGGGACCTTAGGCAACAATTGGAATTGGAGGTTTAAAAAAGGAGTTTTAACTAAAGAGATAGAAACAAGACTAGAACAATTAGTACAGGCTTATAATAGGTAAATGAGGTGTAGCATGGAGGATAACTATATATTGGGGCTAGATATAGGAGGAACCTCGATTAAAGCCGGTATAGTTAATCAGTGGGGGGGCATAAAAAGTTTTCAAACTATACCAACTAACTCCCATCAAGGACCTGACCATGTCCTTGCCGCCATAAACACCTTAATTCAATCCTATCAAGGGCAAAAATTAATAAATGGTATTGGAATTGCTTTAGCCGGTTCTATCGATAATAAAGCTGGAGTCTGTATTTATAGCCCAAACCTTAATTGGAGAAACATAGCCATAGGTAAAATTATCGAAGAGTCTACTGGGCTAGAGGTAAGGTTAATTAATGATGCCAATGCAGCTTGTTTAGGGGAGTATTTTTTTGGAGCAGGAAGGAATCAAAATAACATTATTTGTATAATAATAGGAACTGGAATCGGATCTGCTATTATTTTAGACAACAAGCTTTTTACCGGCAACTCAGGTTTAGCACCGGAAGCCGGTCACATGGTACTTATCAAGGATGGACCCCAATGCTCCTGTGGAGGAAAAGGTTGTTGGGAAACACTAGTATCTGCATCTGCTATTGTTAAAAGGGTGGCTGAGAAAAGTAAGTCCGGTACATACACAATATCCCCACATACTATTCAGGATATATTTAAAGCCTGGCAGGCAGGTGATTGTCAGGTGGTAAAGATAATGACGGAGGTAAAAGAATATCTGGCTTTGGGGTTAGCCAATTTAGTTAACATTTTTGACCCGGAATGTATTGTCTTAGGTGGTGGAATTATTGAGTTAGATAGTGGGCTTACCGAGGGGTTAGAGGATATGGTTAAAGAATTTGTTTTTCCTAGTTTTAAAGATACATTACTAATTAGAAAAGCGGAATTAGGTAATAAGGCAGGTTTAGTTGGTGGAGCCAGTCTCTTCTTAAAGGAAAGTGAATTAAATGAGTAAAGGAGGAAGAAAATGAATATTCATGAATACCAAGGAAAAGAGATACTACGCAAATACAATGTTTCAGTACCTAAGGGACAAGTTGCCTTTAGTGTCGAAGAAGCAGTACAAGCTGCCAAAGGGCTTGGTACAGCCGTAACGGTAGTTAAAGCTCAAATTCATGCCGGAGGTCGCGGTAAGGCCGGAGGAGTAAAGGTAGCCCGAAATTTAGAGGAAGTACAGGCCTATGCCAGTGAAATTCTTGGCAAATGCCTAGTAACCCATCAGACTGGTCCCGAAGGCAAAGTGGTTAAACGCTTACTCATTGAAGAGGGCTGTAATATTAAAAAAGAATACTATATAGGAATGGTTTTAGACCGGTCAACCTCCCGGGTGGTTATGATGGGTTCTGAGGAAGGCGGTACAGAAATTGAGGAAGTAGCTGAGCATACACCGGAAAAGATTTATAAAGAAATAGTTGATCCGGTTGTAGGCTTACAAGGGTTTCAGGCTCGCCGTCTAGCTTTTAATATCAACATTCCTCCTGAATTAGTGGGCAAGGCTGTTAAATTTATGCTGGGCCTATACCGGGTTTTTGTGGAAAAGGATTGTTCCATTGCGGAGATTAACCCCCTTGTGGTTACCGGTGATGGTGATGTAATGGCACTGGATGCCAAATTCAATTTTGATTCCAATGCACTTTATCGTCACAAGGACATCTTAGCTTACCGGGACTTAGATGAAGAAGATCCCAAAGAGATTGCAGCCTCCGAATATGACTTAAGCTATATTTCACTAGATGGCAACATAGGCTGCATGGTTAATGGAGCGGGACTAGCTATGGCTACCATGGATATTATTAAACATTATGGCGGTGACCCCGCAAACTTCCTAGATGTAGGAGGGGGAGCAACAGCCCAAAAGGTTACAGAAGCCTTTAAAATTATCCTCTCTGATCAGAATGTTAAAGGAATCTTTGTAAACATTTTTGGCGGAATCATGAAGTGTGATATTATTGCCGAAGGTATTATTGAGGCCACTAAGCAAGTAGGTTTAGCGCTCCCGCTAGTAGTTCGTTTGGAAGGAACTAATGTGGAATTAGGCAAAAAAATGTTGAATAATTCAGGATTAAACATAGTAACCGCTAACTCCATGGCCGATGGTGCGGAGAAAATTGTCTCATTATTAAATCTGTAAAGGTGGTGACAAGAAATGAGTATTTTGATTAATAAAGATACTAAGGTACTGGTTCAGGGTATTACTGGTTCTGTTGGGCTCTTTCATACCCAACAGATGTTGGAATATGGCACTAAAATTGTTGCTGGAGTAACCCCAGGTAAAGGTGGAACAACAATTGAGGGTGTACCGGTATTTAATACCGTAGTAGATGCTGTTAAAGCAACTGGAGCTAATGTCTCCATCATTTATGTACCACCGGCTTTTGCTGCTGATGCGATTATGGAAGCGGTAGAAGCGGAATTAGACCTGGCTATTTGTATTACCGAAGGTATTCCTGTTCTGGACATGGTGAATGTCAGACGATACATGGAAGGGAAGAAAACCCGCTTGATTGGCCCTAACTGTCCGGGTGTTATTACCCCCGAAGAATGCAAAATTGGTATTATGCCTGGTTACATACATCGCAAAGGGCATGTGGGAGTAATATCCCGCTCAGGAACCCTAACCTATGAAGCAGTTCATCAGCTAACAAATGCCGGTATTGGTCAATCAACGGCAGTAGGTATAGGTGGGGATCCGGTTAACGGCACCAACTTTATCGATGTTTTAAAGCTTTTCAATGAAGATGAGGATACATATGCTGTCATAATGATTGGAGAAATTGGCGGTACTGCTGAAGAGGAAGCTGCACAATGGGTAAAAGCTAATATGACTAAGCCCGTGGTTGGCTTCATTGGCGGACAGACTGCACCTCCCGGAAAACGCATGGGACACGCAGGAGCTATTATTTCCGGTGGTAAAGGGACAGCCGCTGAAAAAATTAAAATTATGAATGAAAATGGTATCAAAGTCGCCGAAACACCTGCAGTCATGGGTGAAACCCTGGTTTCTGTTTTAATAGAAAAAGGGCTTTTAGGGAAATGTATAACCCATAAGTAAGACAATTGATAAATTACAAATACGAGATTAAGCCAGGAGGAGACTCCTGGCTTTCGTGTTGGCATAACGTGCGATTAAAATTATGTTATTTAAAAAGTTTATTTACTCCAATATTTATTTCGTGTCCAGTTTCAATGTGACAGCTAGAGCATTTTTGTTCGTTTTTGATGTACCCTAAATGGTCTCTATTGTTAGTAATCTTTATGGCATTTGGATAGCCTTTAATTTGTCCGATATGACAACCAAAGCATCTTGCGTCACTAATAAAGGGGGCATCAATAATAGGTTCTATATAATTACCTGTTATATCGGAAATATAATAATTTAACCCTCTAGCTTTTGAATGTAATTTTCCTAGTGAACCAGTTGGTTCATGGCAGTTCATACAATTTACTTCTTTATGGGGGGAGTTATTCCATGAAGTTACATATGGTTCAACATAATGACAGCCACTACAAAATTCAGGAGTAGAGGTATAGTAATAAACCCCCATAAAAGAACCATAGCCTAATAGAGAAATAACTACTAAGATAATTAAAGAAGAAAATAAAATTTTAGCAGCAGCCTTGAGCATAGTAGATACACATCCTATTACAATACTTAGAAATAGTATTGCAAATAAAGATCATTATAAACCTTTAAAAGCAGCATATTTATTTAATATTAGAGTAAGAAGTTAATAATTAATTCAAAAAAGTGATATTTGATAATTGTTGAATAATTATTCCCTATCGGGGTAACTTGATAACGTTAAGCTAGATAGGGAGAGGTTATTCTGTGTTTAATTTATTTGAGTTTAGCGAAATAATACAGGCTTTTACTCATTCCTTGGCTGTTTTTGTATTATTATTAATTCTTTCCAGAATTATTGGGAAAAAGTTTTTAGGGCAGATGACTTTTTTTGATTTTGTCACAGGCATTACTATTGGCACCATAGGTGGTGCTTATGTAACTACTGCAGTCAATGGAGCTAATGTCTTATTTGGCCCAATTTTCTTTACTATTTTTGTATTTCTTACTGGAGTGCTAACCTTCAAGAGTATCCCGGCAAGAAAAATTATAGAAGGAGAGCCCTTAGTAGTAATTCAAAACGGTAAAATATTTGAAAACAATATGAGAAAAATTAGATATAATGCAGATGATCTATTAATGCAGCTTAGAGAAAAGGGTATATTTGACCTAACTGAAGTAGAATTTGCTATCTTGGAACCCCATGGTCAATTAAGTGTTCTAAAGAAAAGCCAATATTTAACCCTAACACCAAAGGATATGAAGTTTAGTACTAATTATAAGGGGGTTTCTTCAGAAATTATTAGGGATGGAAAGATTGTTACCCAAAATCTAGAACAGAATAATTTAACCCATGAATGGCTTTTTAATCAATTGACTGTCCAAGGGGTAAGTAAGGTAGAAGATGTATACCTAGGCACCCTCTCTACAGATGGTGTACTATTTATCGACCTGCTCAAAGATAATCTGGATTATGTACAAAAGGTTGAAGACGATAAATCATATATATAATAACCGTGTCACCAAACAAAAATAGTACATAGAATATAAAGAAACTAATATAGGGAGGTTATATTTTATGTACCGACAAATGGATATGAACCAGATGAATCATAACATGCCCATGGAGATGATGTATAATCCTAATATGCCCATGATGGGCATGGGTACCAATATGATGACGGATCCGATGATGATGCATATGATGCATATGAACATGGTCTTACAGGATATTCAAAACACCGTCCACATGAACCATCATGCCTTAATGCAAATTATGAGACACTTAGGAATCTGCTAATAAATTTTAATGTATCAAGGCTAGCCCCAACAACTGCTAAAGTTTGTTGGGGCTAGCCATTTATTTCTTAATTTAGAGTACATTCGGGGACGGAGTACATTCGGGGACGGTTCTTGACTTGCGCGAAAATGCAAGTAAATTGGACTCAGATAGAGAAACATATTAAAGGCTGTTCCCTAATTTTGACGATTTAGTGACGATTTAGTTATACAATTAAAAAAAAGCTCAGAGGGAGAGGGGAAAGATGATTAATAACAAAGATGTCTCTTCAGCTATGACCATAAAGCTAGACCATGAACTGCCCAAAATGCCAACCTTTGTAGAAGGAATAAGAAGAGCCTCTGATAGGGGGTTTAAACTAAACAGACAGCAAACAGAAATTGCCCTTAAGAATGCTCTCCGTTATGTTCCAGAGGAGTTTCATGGGGTTGTGGCCCCAGAATTTATGGAGGAACTAGTAAACAAAGGGAGAATTTATGGTTATAGGTTCAGACCCCAGGGATGTATTAAAGGAAAACCTATTGAACAGTACAACGGTAATTGTATTGAGGGTAAAGCCTTTCAGGTTATGATTGATAATAACCTGGATTTTGATGTAGCCCTATATCCATACGAGTTAGTCACCTATGGAGAAATAGGGAAAGTATGTCAGAACTGGATGCAGTACCGTTTAATTAAAAAGTACCTTGAGGTTATGACTGATCATCAAACCTTGGTGGTTGAATCCGGTCATCCATTAGGTCTTTTTAGGTCAAAACCAGATAGTCCCAGGGTTATTATTACAAATGCTTTAATGGTCGGCATGTTTGATAATGATAAAGATTGGGATATTGCTGAGCAGATGGGGGTTGCCAATTACGGGCAGATGACAGCGGGAGGCTGGATGTATATAGGACCTCAAGGAATAGTCCATGGTACTTTCAGTACCTTATTAAATGTCGGTAGAGATAAGCTGGGCATTGATAGTAAAGATGATTTAAAGGGTGTAATATTTGTATCCTCTGGTCTTGGGGGAATGAGTGGTGCCCAGTCCAAAGCTATTGAAATTGCCAATGGGGTAGGTGTTATTGCTGAAGTTGATTATTCCAGGATAAAAACCAGACATGACCAGGGCTGGGTCAATAAGGTTTCTAACAGATTGGCTGAGGTTTTTCAATGGGCTGCTCATTATGCTGAGAGGAAAGAAGCGGTGTCTATCGCTTATCATGGGAATATTGTAGATTTATTGCAGTACGTGGTAAATAATAATATTAATATTGACTTATTGACTGATCAGACATCCTGTCATGCAGTTTATCAGGGAGGTTATTGTCCCCAAGGATTAACCTTTGAAGAAAGAACGGAATTGCTAAAGTCTGATCGAACTAAGTTCTGTCAAATGGTGGACACATCCTTGGAGAAACATTTTGAATTGATAAAGATTTTGACAGAAAGGGGCACTTATTTCTTTGATTATGGTAATTCCTTCCTGAAGGCTGTCTTTGACGCTGGTGTTATGGAAATATCTAAAAACGGTGTTAATGAAAAGGATGGATTTATTTACCCTTCTTATGTTGAGGATATTATGGGTCCTGAGCTTTTCGATTATGGTTACGGACCTTTCCGTTGGGTATGCTTAAGCGGAAATCCTGAAGACCTAAGGAAAACTGATAGAGCAGCTATGGAATGTATTAATCCTGAACGACGTGGTCAGGATTGGGATAATTATGTATGGATAAGGGATGCTGAAAAGAATAACATGGTTGTAGGTACCCAGGCTCGGATTCTTTATCAGGATGCAGAGGGCAGAACCCGAATTGCTCTAAAATTTAATGAAATGGTTAGAAATGGCGAAATTGGACCTGTTATGTTGGGTCGGGACCATCATGATACTGGAGGGACAGATTCCCCCTTTAGAGAAACAGCTAATATCAAGGATGGTAGTAATGTCATGGCAGATATGGCCACACAATGCTTTGCTGGAAATGCTGCTAGAGGTATGAGCTTAGTATCTCTCCATAATGGCGGGGGAGTAGGAATAGGTAAAGCTATTAATGGTGGATTCGGGATGGTTTTGGATGGTAGTGCAAGGGTTGATAATATCTTGAAATCAGCCATACCTTGGGATGTAATGGGTGGTGTAGCCAGAAGGGCTTGGGCCCGGAATGAAAACTCAATTACCACAAGTATTGAGTATAATCAAAAGAACCAAGGCACAGATCACATTACCATTCCTTACCTAGCTGATGAGGAGTATATAAAAAATATTGTTGATAAATACGCTGAGAAAATAAAAATATAGTAAAATTAAAAAGCGGGGTTAAAAACCCGCTTTTTAATGGAAGGAGAAAGATAAGTGAGTAGTCTCACAAGAATAATACAATGTGTTCCTAATTTTAGCGAAGGCCGAGACTTAATAAAAATTGAAAAATTAGTAGATCCTTTTCGGGGAAAAGAGGGAATAAAACTTTTGGATTATAAGAGGGATGAGGATCATAATCGGTTGGTAGTTACCGTTGTGGGGGAACCAATTGCTCTTAAAGAAGCATTACTTAAGGCTATGGAAATTGCCATAACAGAAATTGACATGAATGTTCATACTGGACAGCATCCCAGGATGGGAGCAGTGGATGTGATACCCTTTGTTCCCGTTAAAAATGTAACTATGGCAGAAGCTGTTGTATTGGCAAAGGAGTATGCAGAAGCTGCAGCCCGTCTTTTTAATGTTCCAATTTTCCTATATGAGAAGGCAGCTTCAAGTTCCGAGAGGGAGAATTTGGCTAATATCAGGAAAGGTGAGTTTGAAGGGATGGCTGTAAAAATGTCTTCCCTGGAATGGCAGCCTGACTATGGTCCTAATCAGCCCCATTCAACCGCTGGTGTCACAGCTGTAGGGGCAAGAATGCCTCTAGTGGCTTTTAATGTAAATTTAGATACTCCTCATATTGAAATTGCCAATAAGATTGCAAAAAACGTGAGACACCTTAGTGGTGGGCTACGCTATTGCAAGGCAATTGGAATTGAGTTGAAGGATAGGGGAATAACCCAGGTATCTATGAACATGACAGATTATACCAAGACCCCCCTTTATCGAGCATTTGAACTGGTTATAATCGAGGCTAGACGTTACGGTGTAAATGTGGTCGGCAGTGAAATTGTTGGTTTGCTCCCCATGGCAGCCCTTCTGGAGACAGCGGAATATTATATGGGGATTGAGGATTTTTCTGTAGAGCAGGTCTTGGAAACAAGAATTATGGAGTGATGGCTGTGAAAAAAGGAAATATAATTATTAAAAATGCTAACCAATTAGTAACCTTTCATGGATATGAAGCCAAGGCAGGGAAAGGAATGTCGGATATAAGTATTATCCCTAATGGTGCATTGGTGGTTACTAACGGCAAAATTGAAGCCTTTGGGAAAACAGAAGATATTATTGGCAAATATGATGGGGAAAAATACCAGGTGCTGGATGCTGTTGGCAAGACGGTATTGCCTGGTTTTGTTGATTCCCATACCCATTTTGTTTTTGGTGGTTATCGGGCTGAAGAGTTTTCTTGGCGCCTTAAGGGTATGACATATATGGAAATTATGGAAAGGGGCGGTGGTATCCTTAACACCGTAAAAGCAACCAAAGAGGAAAGCAAGGAAGCACTCTTTCAAAAAGGCGTCAAATTGCTCAATAATATGTTAGCCTTTGGTGTTACCACCCTTGAGGGGAAAAGCGGTTATGGGCTTAATTTGGAAACGGAAATTAAACAGTTGGAAGTGATGAAAGAAATAGATGCCGTTCATTCAATTGATGTGGTCCCTACTTTTTTGGGAGCCCATGCGGTCCCCCCTGAATATAAGGGAAGAGAAGATGAGATGATCGAAGATATTATTCGAGATGTCCTGCCTGTAGTAGTGGATAGGGGATTGGCGGAATTCTGTGATATTTTTTGTGAAAAGAAGGTATTTTCTGTGGAGCAGTCCAGGAGGCTTTTATCCCGGGCAATTGGGATGGGGCTAAAGGCAAAAATCCATGCCGATGAAATAGTTCAATTGGGGGGGGCGGAACTGGCGGCAGAATTGGGTGCTATCTCCGCGGATCATCTGCTTCAAGCCTCAGATAAGGGAATAAATGCCATGGCAGAGAAGGGAGTAGTGGCAACATTACTGCCAGGAACTGCCTTTAGCCTGCGGGAGCCATATGCCAAAGCTAGATATATGATTGATAGTAATTGTGCTGTTGCTTTGGCTACCGATTTAAATCCCGGCAGCTGCTTTACCTTATCAATTCCTCTAATATTTTCTTTGGCTACCCTTTATATGAATATGTCTACAGAAGAAACTATCGCTGCTTTGACTATTAATGGTGCTGCTGCATTGGGTAGGGCAGATACCATAGGGAGCATAGATATTGGCAAAAAAGGAGATATAATAATTCTGGAATATCCCTCATATCATTATTTACCATATCATATTGGGGTGAATATTGTAGAAAAAGTAATAAAAGACGGCGTGTTGGTTTATGACAAGTTAAAAGGAGGAGAGCAATTTTGCTGGGAGAAATGAAATTTAATAATTTTACTAAGAAAATCGCATCCAATTCCCCAGTTCCCGGTGGAGGAAGTGTGGCGGCAATGGGTGCTGCTGTTGCTGCAGCTTTAACTGAAATGGTAGCAAACTTGACCATTGGTAAAAAAAAGTATGTGCTGGAACAGGAAGAAATGGAAAAAATAGCTGGGCTGGCAGAGAAATACCGAGAAAAATTTTCTAGGGATATGGACAGAGATGCTGAGGCGTTTGATAGTGTCATGGAAGCTTATAAAATACCTAAGGATACCGAGGAAGAAAAAAGATCTAACGCTATCCAGTCTGCTGCTAAAAAGGCTGCCGAGGTTCCCCTGGAAGTAGCACGGGATGCTTTTGAGCTTATGAAGTGGATAGAAATTGTTGTAGAAAAGGGCAATTCTAATGCTGTTACTGATGGTGCTGTTGCTGCTATGATGGCAAGAACAGCTGTGCTTTCTGCATTATATAATGTAAAAATAAATCTTTGCAGTATTACTGATCAATCTTTTCTAAGGAAAACTGAAAGTGAGGTAAAACAGTTAGAGGAAGGGTGCCAGATCATGGAACGGAAGATACTTGCCAAAGTAAAATTGTAAAACCTTCTTTAAATTTAGTATATGAATACATTATTTTCCTTTGTGGAAAGAAGGATTCCATCAATTGATAGCAGAATGTTATGTTAATCTGAATTAAGGGGGCAATCAGTCATGAATTTGATTGAGATTAATCTTTTTGATACCCCAGGGGTAAAGAAGAATAAAAAGCCTATTATATTCCCCTTTCGAAAAGCTGAAGCCCTCCTTTATTATCTTGTGGTTAATCGGCAGGCTACCAGAGATGAACTGGTCCACCTTTTCTGGGGCGAGCTAGATGATGTAACTGCCAAGAAAAACCTTCGCAATGCCCTATATAAGATTAGACAGGCTTTTGAGGAAGAAATCCTTATTTCACCTCAAAAATCAATTATCATATTAAATCCAGGGATTCATATTGCTTGTGATGTATATGAATTTAATAAAGGGGGACCCGGGGCATTGGCTTCCTACCAGGGTCCTTTTTTGAAAGGTTTTTTCCTTAGAGATGGAGAAGCCTTCGAAGAATGGGTGGTAAGTAAAAGAGAATATTATAGAGATACCTTTGTTAAATGTATTTATAAAGAGCTGCAGGAAGCTAGAAATAATCATTGGGAAGAAAAAATAGATGAATATGCCCACAGAATTATAGAGGCGGATGAGTTTGATGAGAGAGCTTATCGTTTTTTGATGGAGTATTACAGGGAAAAAGGATTATATAATAAGGGAATAGCTTTATTCGAAAAGTTGAAGGATATTCTTGACCGAGAACTGGGAATTAAACCTGAAGAACAGACAACCATGCTTTATAAGAATATTTTAACCAAACGTAACAAGCCTTATTTTAGTCAATTAAAATCATCGGATTCTTTCTTCTATGGACGACAAAGAGAAATGGATTTTTTAGAAGAACATCTAAAAGCCTTTTATGAAAAAGGCGAATCTAAAGCCTTAATAATTTTTGGAGAAGCAGGTATTGGTAAGACGAAATTAAAGGAAGTTTTCGTGGAGAAAGTGGATACTAGTCAAGTTTTCCTTATGGAAGCGAACTGCTATCAGGCTGAGGTAGATTATCCCTTAAAGCCCTGGAATCCAATACTTTCTAGGCTTGCCGATATAATTAGAGAGGAAGAAATTGAGATACCAGAAGCCTGGCAAAAAACAATCACGTCCCTGTTCCCCAGTTTTTCACTATCTTATCCAGACCAGACCCTTTTTTCACCAGAGGATAAGGAAACGGGTTTTCTCTATAGGGCAGTAATGGAAGTAATGATAGGTATCATGCTAATGGTCTCCCGAAAAGGAAAGACAATTATTATTTTTGAAGATATACAGTGGATGGATGCTATGAGTTGGGCACTCCTAAAAAGCATTATTCTAACCAGTATAAAATCCGATGTATTACTGATTGCAACCTGTCGAGAAGGTTACGGTGAGAAAATTGATCCGTGGTTTATTCCTTTAGTCAAAGAAAATAAATTAACCCGTATAATTCTTACCCGCTTCACAGAAAACGAGACGGGAGAGTTTATTATTAGAGCTCTTCCTAAAATAAAATTAAGCCAAGAGCAGATGCAGAATATCTATAAAGAAACCGAAGGCAATGCTTTTTTCCTGTCGGAGTATATTAATAATATACGGATTAAAGGAAGTCCTAACAGTATGTCTGAAAAAATACAGGATGTTTTAAAAAGCCGCTTTTTAGATATTTCCCCGGGAGGTATAAAGCTTCTCAACCTAATTTCTCTGTTTTTCCATAGGGTATCTATTGATTTGTTAGCTGAAATAAGCGGCAAACAAACTTTGGAATTATTTGATTTAATTGAGGAGCTCCAAGGAAAATGTATAATTAGGGAGATTTCGGAACATGAAAAAATAAGCGTAGAATTTACCCATCTTAAGCTTCGAGAATTTATTTACTTAAACCAATCTGCTGCTAGACGTCGGCACCTTCATTATAAAATTGCTTTGTTATTGGAAAATAGTCTAAATCTTGATTACCGGGATATGTTGGTTTATTCAACTTTGGTTTATCATTTTACCAAGGGAGGTGTCCCTTTATTAGCTCTGAAATATAGTATGAAAAACCTTAATGCCTATTTAGATTTTTATCACGAACTTTTTCCGGTGGTTATTGATTTTCCCCATAAAGTAGTAAATGCCTCTGGTATCATGGGTGGACAAGTTTTAGATTTTTTCGGTGAAATAGAGAGACTAATGGATGAAATAAGAGATTTTCCTGAAACAGAAGAATATATCAGGTTAAAGATGGCTTATCTTCATCTCAAGGCTAGATACCTTATCCGGGAAGGAAGCTATGAAACAGGCATCCCTTTAATATCCGAATTAATTTCACTAGCAGAGGAGACTGACGATAATGATTTTCTCTTAAAGGGTTATCGTCAGATGATCTATTATTCTATTCAAACCCATCAGACCCAGGAAATGGGAAAATACGTAAACCTATCTAAAGAAAGAGCTCTAGAGAAGGGCGCTATCAATTTATCCGGTATATTGCTACGATTCCAAGGTTTATATCACTTGATGATGGGTCAATATGATGAGGCTGAAGCTTGTTTTTGGGAGTCTATTGACTCATATTGTGAAAACAATACCCTCTCCCGCAATTTTAATATGAATATTGCTGCCTGTTACAATTATTTGGGAGAAGTTAAAAGATATCAGAGGGAGTATGCAAAAGCGTTAGTTTATTACCAAAAAGCCATAGCCTTTTGTGAACGATTTTCTATGCCTGTTTCTTTTTCATTTTTCAACACCTGTGCGGGGCAGGCAGCCTTTGATCTGGGAGATAATCAATGTGCTTTTGAATATTTTAATAAAGCTTTGAAATATTATAGGGAATATGATGTTGTTTGGCATAGGTCCATAGCCGAGGCATATATGTCATTACTTTTAGTTATGAAAAAGGACTACCTGCAAGCTCTTAGGCACCTAGTAACTGCGGAGGAGTATGGAATAAAAATCAAAAGCCCTTATGAAATGGGAATACTTTTTAGGGTAAAAGCAGAAATAAGATTGATGATGGAAGAAGAAGTGGAATTATATGACATATTTCATGAAAAACTTAGTCAACAGGTAGATTACTATAGTGTTAAAGGTTTAGAATATTTGAATAAAGTTCTTTATTGCTATGAGATTGATATTTTAAAGGGACTAATAGAAAAGGCTACCTAAAAAAAGCAGGGCATTCAACTTGAAGTGCTCTGCTTTTTTAACTAGAAAAACAAAATAATAATTGCAAAAATTTTTAATATTTTAATTTTCGACGTTCTATCGACGGGTTATTATTATAATAATTTTAAATATAGGAAAATGGAGGTGGATGTTTATTTATTAATTGCAGTTTTATTCATATTATAAGGAGGGATTTATGTGCTTGAAGTAAAACCAACATCTACAAAACAGATTATTACAACAGCTAATATTTTAAAGTTTCTTTGTTTTAGTGCAATAGGTATTTTTATGTTCTTTATCCCTGTTTCTTTTCAAGATAGAACTTCCATTCCCTTAGACCATATCGTAAGTATTATAAGAGCAGATTTTGCTTCAGTAGCTAGAGTATATGCACTCATTGTCATAATTATTGGTGGGATATTTCCTTTTATTAAGAAAACATGGAATAAATCAACGGTTGATATGATTTTTTCTGTTCTTAAGCTTGTGGGAATAGTAGTTGCATTCTTAATTTTCTTTAATACTGGACCTCAATGGCTTTTAGCAAAAAATATGGGACCATTTCTTTTTAATTCCCTGGTTATTCCTGTTGGTTTAATAGTGCCTATAGGATCAGTATTCCTTGCGTTTCTGGTTGGTTATGGTTTATTGGAATTTATTGGAGTAATTATGAGGCCAGTTATGCGACCAATCTTTAAAACTCCCGGACGTTCAGCCATTGATGCGGTTGCTTCTTTTGTAGGAAGCTACTCACTGGGTTTAGTAATTACCAATAGGGTCTATAAGCAAGGGAAGTATACCGCAAAAGAAGCGGCTATAATTGCCACCGGTTTTTCTACTGTTTCTGCTACCTTTATGATTATTGTTGCCCGTACCCTTGGTATGATGGAAATGTGGAATTTTTATTTCTGGTCTACCCTGGCAATTACCTTTATTGTCACAGCTATTACTGTTAGAATTTGGCCATTATCCAAAAAACCTGACACTTACTTTGATGGTCAAGGAGAACCCGAGCCTGATTTTTCGGGTAACCTTTTACAGCATGCTTGGGAAGAGGGAATAACTGCAACAAGCAGATCAAAGGGCTTTATAGAGGGTATTATTGAAAACTTAAAAGATGGTTTTATGATGGCTATGGGTATACTCCCATCCATTATGTCTGTGGGTTTAATAGGGCTTCTGTTGGCGGAGTATACACCTTTATTTGATTTACTAGGCTATATCTTCTATCCCTTTACAGCAATATTTCAGGTTCCGGAACCAATGCTTGCTGCTAAGGCAGCCTCGATGAGTATTGCAGAAATGTTTCTTCCCGCACTATTAGTAGCAAAGGCATCTTTAGTTACTAAATATGTTGTGGGTGTTCTGGCAGTTTCTTCAGTGTTGTTTTTCTCTGCATCAATTCCTTGTATTTTGGCAACAGAAATACCAATTACTGTTACAGAGATGGTAATAATCTGGCTGCAAAGATGTATCCTGACCATCGTTCTTGCTGCTCCATTTGCTTTATTAATCCTATAAGAACTCTAAAATTATGACTCTCTGTCAATTATTGAGGTAAGCCTATGATGAGGGAATAAATAAGACTTATAATAGGTCGCTGACATAGTCAGCGGCTTATTTATGTGCGCCTTCAGCCAACAAAAGGATTTGCCAGATAACTAAAAGGACATCAAGGCTTTAAGAACGATGAACTTCTGGAGACTGCTTAGGGGCTTAACATCATTTCCGAGGATAAGGTTATGTTTTGTTAAGATTTGGTAGTGAGATTTATTTCTAAAAACAAAGAAACTATTAAAGGGATGGTGGCAATTATGAAGTATAGTATATTAATGTCAATAGTTTTATTAGTTGTAGTTGTCAGTGGTGCTATGCTACTTGGTGCATGTAGTGAGAAGACAAACCAAGATATTATCTATGAAAGTGACAAATAGAAAACATGGTATATTTTATCTATAAAGAGATTCAGAATATGTCTACAGAAACAACTATCGGTATAATTGCAAGAATTGAAGTCTATGACAAAAAAGAATCTTCAAAAGAAAGCATGAAGGAAAGAGAGGAAACCTATAACTTAAGATATTTAGGAGAAAACGAAAACTATTATTTCGGTTGGGCTCATGGGACAGATGTCCAAATTTCATATGATGCCTCGGAACAATTAAAAGAGAAATTCAGAGCTATGGAGGGAAAATTTGACGAGATTATCAAGACCTTTAAGATATGGTAAAGATTTTAATGAGGAAAGGTATAATGCGATTTTTTATTCTAATATTTCGTAAATAGATGTATATATGAGTGAAATTTTTAGTAAAATACCCAAAAATATTGTAAAATATTTTTGGGTATCTTTTTAAAGAAATGGATGTGACTTTAAGTGAGCAATAAAAGGCCAAAAGGAATAGCGTTTATTGGATACTTCTATATTTTCGGAGCTGTTATACTACTAATATCATTGGGTACAAAGCAGGATATAGGGATGGCTATTAGATTTGGGGTTCCAAATATTCCGGAGACTGCCGTGAGAGTATTTATAGCAATAGTGTCATTTATCTTAGCAATGGGTTACTTAAAGTTAAGAAAATGGGCTTACTGGTCTATGATAATTTATTCTTTACTCTTTTTAGTTGTAAGTATGAATTTATTAACTCAATACAATAGTCAACCATTCTTAGGGAATGCAATATGGTCAGCCATAGTATTAATTTATACCTATATAAAAAGGGACTATTTCCGAAAGCAAGTTAGTGTTTAAAACGCCCAAGGGAGGTGAATAAATGGAATTTATGGCATTTTAGCTCCTGTGGCTTTTGTTAATAGGGAGATGTTATAGGTGGTGTAAATTATGCTTGGTGCTATAATTGGTGATATTATCGGCTCAATATATGAGTGGGATAATCTCAAAACCAAAGATTTTGAGATATTTAATAGTAAATCATTTTTTACAGATGATTCGGTAATGACTTGTGCTGTTGCCCAAGGGTTGATGAATTCCAATCTTAATGATGAGGAAGACACAAGGTTCCAAATTATTAAGCAAATGCTGGAGCTAGGCAGACAGTATCCTAACTGTGGGTATGGGGGTATGTTTAGACAGTGGCTCTTTGACCAGAATCAAGCTCCGTACAATAGCTATGGAAATGGGTCAGCGATGAGAGTATCACCAGTGGCATGGATGTCTGATGATCTGGAAATTGTTTTAAGGCTTGCTAAAAATAGTGCTGAAGTAACCCATAATCACCCGGATGGGATTAAAGGTGCACAGGCAGTTGCTGCTGCAATATTTATGGCTAGACAGAAAAAGAGCATTAATGAAATTAAAGACTTTATTCAGAAGAATTATTATATATTGAATTTTACTTTAGCTGAAATACGGGATACATATGAGTTTGATGAAACCTGTGCGGGAACAGTTCCTCAAGCTATTGTGGCATTTATAGAAGCAGAAAGCTTTGAAGATGCAATAAGAAATGCCATTTCAATTGGTGGAGATAGCGACACGCTAGCAGCAATTACCGGAAGCATTGCTGAGGCTTATTACGGAATCCCTGAGAATTTACGGGAAATGGCACTTGCAAAATTAGATGACAGGTTAAGAAGGATTGTGATAGATTTTGAAAAGCATTGATGGAGAGTTAATGACACCAGCGGCAAGAGCCGCAGGTGTCATATTTATTGCTATTTCCATATAAGCTGCCTTTTATAGTTATTCAGCTTAGCTTTGATACTGGGATATGCATCTAAGTTGCTATGAGGCAAAAATAGTCCAGCGGTAAATTCGTTCATAAAGTCCTGATTGACATTCATTTCAAAATAAGTTATTTTCTTAGCTACTGCTTCCATCTCTTGTCTTTTTTCTTGGGAAAGAAGAGCTAATTTAGCTCCTTCGCCTGAGCTATTACCGATTTTGATAATCTGATTGCGGGGTAAGTCCGGATAAAGACCAATAGTAATAGCAGACTCTTTATCTAAATAATTGCCGAAGGCTCCTGCAGCATAAAAAAACTTTATTTGGCTTAAAGAGCAGCCTACACTTTGTAAGAGTACCTCAACTGAAGCGTTGACTGCTCCTTTAGTGCGTATTAAGTTTTTTATATCGTTTTGACTAATAATAATATCTTCACCCTGAGCCGACTCACTGGCGGGCACTATGGTAATGTGACTGATGTTATTTTTGAATTTACCTGTTCTGTCAATAACTCCGTTTAGTAAAAACTCTGCTATACAGTCAACTAAACCGGAACCGCAAATTCCATAGGGTTTAGTATTGCCGATGGTCGTGTAGTTGATTTTACCGGTGGCAGAATCGATGCTAACTTTGTCAATTGCTCCATTAGTTGCTCGCATGCCCCACTTTACTACACCACCTTCCAAGGCAGGGCCAGCTGCTCCAGCACAAGCAACTAACCAGTCGGAGTTACCTAGTACTATTTCGCCGTTAGTTCCAATGTCAACCAGCATGGAGATTTCTTCATTATTATGCATACCGCTTACAACAACACCAGCAATAACGTCACCACCAACATAACTACCTATACTAGGTAGGAAATATACGATACCATTAGAGTTTATCATCAGTCCTAAATCTTGTGCCCGAAAATAGCCAGCACTATTAACTACTGGAATGTAGGGCTCTTGACAGATCCTAGATGGGTCAAGTCCTAGGGCAAAGTGAATCATAGTGGTATTGCCACTAATAGAACAAGCGGTAACTGTTTCTTTAGCTACTCTAGTTTTTAATATTAAATCTGAAATAAGAGAATTTAAACTTTTCATGGTAGTTGCCTGTAATTCTCTTAAATTTTCCGGGGAGTAAGCATATTGAATCCTGTCTAAAATAGTATCACCATATTTAATTTGTCCATTATAATCTGATGATGTACCTAATACTTGACCAGTAGATAAATCAACTAGATAAGCTACTACTGTAGTTGTACCTATATCAAATGCAACCCCGTAGTTTAGAGAGCTGTTACCTGGTTCTATTGAAATCAAACGGGAATATCCATTGTACTCAGCTATTGTGACAGTTACTTGCCACTGACCAGTACGACAGATATGGGGGATAGTCTGTAATAAGGATAAAGGGATTTCTAGATTTTGATTACTTAAAAAAGGAGTTATAGCACTTCTTAATCTGTCTGCGTCACCTCTGTTATCCTGTAGTGTAGGAGGGTTAACTGAAATAAAATATTTTTTGGTTAAAGGGTCAAGTGCAGTTATCAGTTCTGTACCCCGACTTAGAATTATATCCATTGGATTTGTCACACCTTTACAAAAAGATACTTTGTTTTTGTACAGTATACCATAAGAAATTAGTAATAGTTTTATTGCATTTAGCTACTTCATGTTGGACGTTATTTGAAAAAAAGAAGGAATTTATCTCCTTTTGCAGAAATAGCTAAAAACTGGCGAAAGGGGATGACTAGTATGGGTTTGTTTGATTCCTTACTCGGAAACGCATCAGAAGTAAATATAACAGAGGTTCAAAAAGAATACGATCAAGTTCTTGGAGAGAATGAAAACATAGAAAGAGCCTACAAACTTATCAGGGATATGTTTATTTTTACAAACAAGAGGTTGATCCTAATAGATAAACAAGGATTAACAGGAAAAAAATGCGAGTACCATTCAATACCTTATAAAAGTATAACGCATTTTAGTATTGAGACAACAGGAACCTTTGACCTGGATGCTGAACTTAAAATATGGATTTCAGGTAGTCCAACACCTATTGGGAAGCAGTTTAATAAAAGCCTTAACATATACGCATTACAAGCCGTTCTAGCTACATATGTATTGAAGTAATGAGCAGCTATAGGGCCTTTGGGCTCTTTTTTTTAGACAAAAGTTATCGATTAGAGAGGAGCATATCTATGAGAGCTGCGTTGATACATGCTACTACAACAGCAGTACAGCCTATTGAAAAGGCATTTTCAGAGATCGCGCCTGAGGTAGAATTACTTCATTTTATGGATACTGGATTGTTACCAATGATACAA
>JUEF01000156.1 GCA_000802045.1 Peptococcaceae bacterium BICA1-8 | reverse complement strand
GCAACCAATAATAATGAGAATTTTCCCTTACTTTCTTGGGATAGACCGTTTCCTCCAATTTATCAAATATTAAATAGGAAGAATATAATTTAAAATAATCTTTGTCCTCGTTTGGGCTATTGGTGAAAACATTTTCACCATCACCTGCGTAATAATAAACCCCTTTATATTCTTCTAGTCTCCTTAAAAAGGAATTATATTGTTTTATATCTTCAGCAATTAAAATATCCTTGATCTGGGCAATTTTATCGGTATATACCTCTTCGAATTTCTGATAATTTTCCTGATAGGATAATTTAGGATCATAGTATTTATAATAATTATTCTCATCATGCTCAAACTGGAAGAATAGCTGATCTTTTTCTTTTTTAACCTCTTCTTCTGTAATAGTTCCCCCATTTAAGATATTTTCTTCACTCTTATACTCTATTAAATTTGTTAATGTTTCAGCTAATTGGCTGCTCTCCTGCATATAGTCTTGGCTAAGATAATAGTCCTTCTCAAAAGCAGCATCAAAATCACCCTGATGAAAAGCAGCTATATCTAAAAATACTGTTATCAAACCAGTAAAACACAAAATAGTAATTATAAAAACAATAACTTTCGTTATTAATGAATGGCTATAATTTTTCGACCTTATATCCAATTCCCCACACCACCTTCAAGTATTTTGGCTCTTTAGGATTTATCTCTATCTTTTCTCTTATTTTCCTTATGTGGACTGATACTGTATTTTCAGGGTTGAAAGCAGTTTCTTCCCATACCCTTTCATATATTTCGTCAATGGAAAATACTCTGCCCGCATTTGCGGTCAAGAACTTCAATATCTTGTATTGAACCGGAGTAAGCTTAACCTCTTCACCATCAACAGTAATAAGCTTACTCTCGTCATCTATTAGAAGTCCACCTGATTTAAACACATTGTTTTTTGTCTCCATGCTGCCAAATGTTGTATATCTTCTCAATTGGGATTTAACCCTAGCTATTAATTCCAGGGGATTAAAGGGCTTTGTTATATAATCATCAGCCCCCATATTTAACCCCATTATCTTGTCAGTATCTTCACCCTTTGCTGAGAGCATTATGACCGGAATGTTATTTTTCTCTCTTAGCTTCATGGTAGCTCTTAAACCATCCATCTGAGGCATCATAATATCCATTATAATAAGATGTACTTCATTTTCTTCCACAATTTTAAGAGCCTCAATTCCATTAGAAGCTTTGGATACTTGATATCCTTCACTGTTTAAATAAATTGTTATAGCTTCGACTATATCCTTGTCATCATCACAGACTAATATATTCAAGAAGTACCACCCCAATATATTGATTTGTACAAATTATATCACACCCTTTTTCTCTACTTTAAGGTAATGATATCAGCTGAATCTTAAGATATTGTTTATGATAATCTTAAGAAGTTCTTAAGATTATCATAAACAATAAAACGGCTTTGCCGTTTTTAGCTACAGTGCTACAGTGCTACAGAAAAAAACACATGATGTAAATCCACTTCATGAATTAGTTTTGTTAAAATTACTTGTGATTAAAAAAGCGGTCAATTATTTGACCGCTTTTTTAATCATTATTCCTCATCATAAAAGTCTAGAAAGGAATGAGGCACTCCTTCCTTTTTCCAGCCTAAGATACAATCTAACTGAACATTTTGGGCTGCCCTGAAAATTGATTTTTCAACTTCCTGAAAATTTAAATTCAATTCTTTGATTAAGCTTTTAATTTCATAGCGTTTATTTCCGGTCTTCTTAGCTGCAACCATACAGGCACAATTCATGGGGCTAATACCGCTTTCCCGAGTAAACTCTTCAATACTTGACTCACGGATATAATACATAGGCCTAATTAGTTCTAAGCCTTTGAAATTCTTGGATTTCAACTTTGGCATCATAGTCTTTACGCTCCCAGCGCAAAGCAAGTTTAGAAGTGTTGTTTCAATAACATCATTAAAATGATGCCCCAAAGCCAGCTTATTACAGCCCAATTCAAGAGCTTTTGAATATAATGCGCCCCTGCGCATCTTCGCGCACAAATAGCAGGGATAGTCACTAGCAACATTATCAGCAATCTCAAAAATTCTGGAATCGAATAAAGTTATAGGGATATTTAGGTATGCACAGTTACTAATAAGTAATTCCTTAACGTTGCTATGATAGCCGGGGTCCATGGCAATAAACTCTACTTCAAATTTTACACGCCCATGGCACTGCAATTCTTGAAATAGTTTTGCCATTAAAAGACTATCCTTTCCACCTGATACTGCTACAGCAATTTTATCCCCCTCATTAACAAACTGGTAATCGGTGTTTGCTTTAACAAATTTAGACCAAATAGGATATCTAAACTTAGTAATAATATTCCGTTCTATTTCTTTGAGAGGTTTTCTTTCACTTAAAGGAACTAGCACTTCACAGCCACTTCCTGCTAATTTTCCCATAACCTACCCCCTATGCTTGACTAATTATCTGCATATTACATAGAATCAGCGACTCTCAATGAGTCGCTGATTCTATGTAATAGTTTTATTGTTATTTATACCACTATTTTAATAAACTATTCTCTTTTAGGCAATATCTCTATCCAGTAGCCATCTGGATCTGCTATAAAATAAATCCCCATATTTTTATTTTCATAACAGATACAGCCCATATTTTTATGATGTTCGTATGCCTTAGTAAAGTCATCGGCAGTTAAGGCTAAGTGAATTTCATTCTCGCCCAAATTATATTTTTCAGTTCTATCCCTGAGCCAGGTTAACTCCAATGTATGAGAAGTAATCCCATCACCTAGAAAAACTAAAATAAAACTCTTGTCCTGTGCTTCTTTTCTTCTTACCTCCTTGAGATTAAGTGCTTCTTTATAGAAGCTGAGGCTTTTTTCCAGATCCAAAACGTTAAAATTATTATGGGCAAATTTAAAATTCATCTCCGTTCCTCCTCGATAGAAATTATTATTTTATTATAACAAAAAACACAACGCTCACAAAGCCATATTGATAGTAAATTCATAGACTGGTCATCTATCAAGAAAACCATAATAAATTTTTGCAAGGTATAAATGAAGATTGATTACTCCGATTAACAAATAAAGAAGCCTAAAATTACCAGCTTAGGCTTCTTAGTGTAGCAAAAAGTTCTAGTTGAATACTTTTGCAGTTTTGCTTATTTATATAAATTTAATGTTACCAAATGCTCATTCTCTACTTCCGCAAAAGCTCTAAAAATCTGTACAACCCTTGCCTCCGGTGCTCTACGAGCTGCCTCAATATAAAATTTTATTGCCATATTTTCATGCTTGTTAGATTCTTCCATGTTAGTTACATCATCTGCTGCACACTCTACTTTCGGCATAGCCGGTAATTCTATTCCCATAGCTTTGGCGAAAGTCTCTGCATGTTCTAGCTCCTGCTTCATAAAGCGCTTAAAAATTGTTTCTGTGACCTGGCCTTCAGCCTTGTCTGTAGCACATTTATAATAAGCATAGTTAGACATTTCTAAATCTAGAGCCTCTTGACAATCTTTATAGCTTTGTTCACACATCTCAACCTTGCCCCACTTCATCCATTCGGCTGCCGGCATTAGATATTTACCAGCCACGCCACAGAAGGGACATCGTTCAGCCGGTACAGAACCAACATAAGTTTCTCCACAGATTTCACAACGATACGGATTCATCATTTTATTGGCCTCCCATTTTAAAAACACATGACCTGCTCTAATATATTCTTTACTACTTTTTCGCCACTAATACTGGGCAATTGGCTTCGGTGATTACACGTTGGCTTACTGAACCCAGGAAAAACTTTTTGGCAGGAGAAAAGCCCCGGTTGCCAATAACAATCAAATCATATCCTGATTCTGCCATTGCCAATATTTGCTCTGCTGGATTGCCTGATTTAACAAATTTTTCCAATGGAATATTACTCTCCTCAACTTTTTTCGCTAGGGCATCCAACATTTTAGTAGCATTTTTTTGGGCTTCTTCATGCATAGTTCTCTGAGCGTCTACTATTTCTTTCGATTGTTCATAATTGATAAACTCCCCATAATAATGCAAAGTCTCAGGAACAACAACAGTTAAAAGTGTAATTTGGCTTCCCTGCGCTTTAGCTAGGTCCAAGGCTAGATCTAAAACATTTAAAGAAAGCTCGGAACCGTCTACTGGAACTAAAATTTTTTTCACAACTATCTCCTCCTCGTATATGTAAGTAATTAGTTTTTACCCAATTACTAAAACCTCAAAACATTCTATTCCTAAGTATATATTCTTTACCTTTTTTTAGCCATTTAGCAACTTCAACAGTTCTTTTTGCTTGATAGAAGATAGCAGCTTTGACGTCTTCTACCATTTTACCATCTTGTCCTTGGGTAATTGTGGTTCCGTAAGGATTGCCCCCGGCCTTATAAATTGAAGCATCTGTATATCCATGACAATCAATTAGCAAAAAAAGAAATAAAAAAGGACATATATAAAATATAATTAATAGATGTTATCATAGAAAATAAGTATATAAAAACAATTAAGCTTACAGAAGGTGTATAAATGATTTTTACCCTTATATCATATTTAATCGGCTGCTTAAGTGGAGCATATTACTACGGTACCCTTTTTAGGAATAAGGATTTACGAAACTATGGGAGCGGAAACCTTGGAGCTCTAAATAGTGGAAGAGTACTTGGGAAGAAAGGCTTTATTATTGTTTTACTGATTGATTCCTTAAAAGGCGTGCTTGTAGTAGCTTTAGGAAGGTACTTGGGGTTGAGTAATACGGGGTTAATAATAGCCATGCTTGCTGTAATTCTAGGTCATATGTTTCCTTTACAGCTTAACTTTAAGGGAGGGAAAGGAATTGCTACCTTTGTTGGTGCACTTACTGCCTATAATTATTTGTTTACAATAATTATGGGTATAACTTTTATACCTATTTTTATAATCATTCGAAGATTCACTATTAGTGGACTCATTTCAATAATTCTATTCCCTTTAATAATCCTTCTCCTAGGTTATCCAGGTAGTGAGGTCTTTGCAATGTTAATTTTTGCAGTTATTATCATTCTAAGGCACAGAGAAAATATAAATATGTTTTTAGGGATTACTAAATAATTATGCTGAGGTGGAAAATTTGACTAATAAATCAGGCTATACAGTTAAAATTGCTGACAATGAGATTGAGTTTGACCTAATCCACAGACTAAATTACAAAACCTTTGTTGAAGAAATTCCGCAACATGAAATAAATGAAAGTGGTTACTTGGTTGATAAGTTTCATAATGAGAATACTTATATAATATCTTTGGATGGAAATAAGCTTGCAGGTATGGTTGCCGTAAGAGGGAATAGGCCATTTTCACTTGACTCTAAAATTCCTGATCTTAATTCATATCTTCCGGAAAATAAAAACATTTGTGAATTAAGGCTTCTGACAGTTGAAAAGGAATACCGCCGAGGTTATGCCTTTTATGATATTGCAAGGAATCTGGTTAGCTACTGCAGAGAAAACAACTATGATTATGCAATAATTTCTGGAACTACGAGACAGCAAAAACTATACAAACATATAGGCTTTGCTCCTTTCTATCATCTCGTTGGAAAGGAAGGGGCTTTTTATCAGCCAATGTATATAAATGTTGAAAAGCTTGAGATGGGCCTTGGGAAATTACTCAAAAGAATTGAAGCGGGAGAAAAAGAGAGACAAATAGTTAATTTATTGCCCGGCCCTGTCGAAATCCATCCTGAGGTAAAAAGAGAGTTTGGAAAGCCCGCTGTTTCCCATAGAGGAGAAAGTTTTATTAATGATTTTAATATCGCTAAAAGCTTACTTTGTAAATATGTTAATGCAAGTAAAGTGGAAATCTTTACAGGCTCAGGTACTCTTGCAAATGAGGCCGTTGCCGCTCAGCTATCTGATATCAAAGGAAAAGGATTGATACTTGCATGTGGTGAATTTGGCGAAAGGCTTGTAAAAATTGCAGGTAGACATGGTCTTGATTTTAAGCTCTTTAAAAAACAGTGGGGAGAAGTTTTTACAAGAAAAGAAATTGCAGGTTTTTTAGACAATGAGCTTCCTGACTGCTCCTGGCTGTGGACAGTTCACTGTGAAACATCAACGGGAGCACTAAATGATTTGAGTATGTTAGAAGAGGTTTCTTCAGAACGTGGGATTAAGCTGTGCCTTGATTGTATAAGCTCTATTGGAACAATACCCCTTGACCTGTCTAATATATATCTTGCTTCAGGCACTAGTGGAAAGGCCGTTGGTGGCTATGCAGGCCTTGCATTGGTTTTCTATAACCATGACATTAAACCATCTGAAAATATACCACTATATTTTGATATAGGTTACTATAGTTCGAAAAATGGAATTCCATTTACCATCCCCACAAATTCTGTTTATGCATTGAAAAAGGCTATTGAGCTTTTAAGCAGGGAAGATAAATTTACAAAAATAAAAGAAGTCTCATCTTTCCTAAGACAAGAACTACTGTCTCTAGGACTTAATGTTATTATCCCTGAACAATATTCATCTCCTGCAGTAATTACCTTTGCTCTTCCATTAGGTCTTTGCTCGAAAAAATTCGGTCAGATAATGGGAGAGAAGGGGTATCTATTAAGCTTTAACAGCTATTATCTAATTGAGAAAAACTGGGCTCAGGCATGTATAATGGGAGAAATAAATATAGATTACATTGAGGGCTTTAGAGAGTCCCTTATGGAGGCCTTAGCTCCTCGGGAACATTTCTAATTAAATTTCGTCTCCTTTATATAGATACCTAGGAGGGATATATGTGTATAAAAAACTACTAATCGCAATTTTAGTATTAAGCTTACTAATGACCTTGACAGCCTGCACGAAAGAAAACTCTGAACAAAAGGAAAATGGAGATACTAATTTTCTAACAGAACCACAAGAAATTGTACCTATTGAATTGGAGATAGTCAAAAATAACCAGAGTCAAGTAGATAATGGCCATTCTCCATGGCAACTAGACCCTCTTCAAGTTACTATGACTTTTGTCAGCCTCGAAATTTTCCCTGAAGGAATTAATGGAGATTTCCCTCTAAAAATGGACGATTTAAAGTTAATACAAAATACTGGGTCACTAGCAATTATTGAAGTTAAGAGTGGTAAGACTTCCATAAAAAAAGTATATTTAAAAAAGCTGATTAAACAAGATGATAGTGGAATTTGGACTGTAGTGGGTTATGATGATAATAATAATGGAACTCAGGAAAATAGTTATAATAAAGATGAAATACACGAAAAACTAACTGCAAATAAAGATATATTTAAGGCTAATTGGTCACCAGATGCTACAATGGTCGTTTATATTGAAGGCCAAAATGATAACACGGGGCTGGATAAAGCATATCTGTGGCAGGTGGGAGAAGAAAGTGGGGAATTTGTCAGGGACGTTTCGCCAACAACCCATGGTTTCACCTGGTCACCTGATAGTAAATATTTTTTAATAAGTGAAAAACTTGGTGAAGGTGTAATAAGTAGTATTGTTCAAGCAGAAAATTTAATTGAAGAAGAATTTAAAGTAAAAAGTGTTTCCACACCTGTATGGAGTCCTGATAGCTTATATTTAGCTTTTGGAATTGAAAACCATGACACGGGAGAAAATTGGTCAGCTATAGAGGTATATAAATTAGGAGAAGAAAAAACCCAATATATCTGGAGAACGAAAAACGTTTTATATAAAGTAGATTCTTGGGACATTGATGGAAATATAGGTTATACAGAAATTAATAGCAATGGTGAACACTCAAAGAAAACAACAAAGTACATCAAACCAAGTATATTTGGCCTACATTTAGGAGATCACAAAGACAAGGTAGAGGAAATACTAGGTAAAGAATATAAAGAAACCTATTATGATGAAGCTGGACATTTCCCCGAAACCTTTTATATTTGGGAATACGACAAAGGTTTCATAGTCATCATTGGCAAAAGTACAAATAATGTATTAGAAATAACAACTACATCACCTGATGGGGAAACAAACTTAGGAATAAAAGTAGGAGATAAATCTGAAGAAGCCCTTAAAACCTATCGGGCTAAATACATCGAACCTGAAAGTATTCATGGTGGAGAGCTTTTGGGAGTTTTCAAAGTCGAAAGTGGTCAAGCAATAATCATCGATTTTAACGTAGAAGACGGGCTCGTAAATCCTGAAAAAATAGGCTCAGATGCAAAAGTTGAAAGGATAATATTAACCTATCCGGAATATTTGGATGATTCATTCTAGGGTGAGAACTTACCCCTTTTTTCTCTACTAGCCTTATTATAAAAATGTCCTAGTATTTTCATAATTATTTTGAAAATACTAGGGTTTTTTAATTCCAACTATTTAATATTAAGGAGCTTCCTTAACTTCATAATGCCTAGCAATAGGCTCTACTTTCGATAAAAGAATCCTAGCTTCAGGTTCGAAAACAGGTACAGTGTAATCAGAGCCGGCAAATGCCTTAACAGCTTCAATAGAATTAAAAAGGTTTAAAACTAAAAATTCTACTTCTCCATCTTTACACGCTTCCCTTAATACATAGCCACCACAATACCCGTCAATTGTTTTTAAAGAAGGCAGAACAACTTCTCGCAGTAGATTTTCATACGAATCGGCATTTTCCGTGCTTGTCCACCCTTTCCAAACCCGTGCTATCATATTTTAAACTCCTTTCACATTAACAATTACCAAATTAACAAATTTTACAAGCAATTCATTTTACATATTTTAAAGGATTAACTCCCGGATTCACCCAATAATTTCATGAATAAATCTGTGAATATTTTAAAATATAACCCTTGATATTGTCAACTATTTAATTGCCTAGCATTTCTACCAATCCTCCAATAAATTGACAATATTAAGTAGTGTGTAGTATGCTACATACTAGGAGAAAGGGTGTTAATATGATTATACGCACAACATTAAAAAAGCAGGCTTATGATTATCTCAAAAATGCAATATTAAATGATGACTTTAAGTTAGACGTCATTTATTCAGAGCAATATTTTGCTGACCTGCTTAACATCTCCCGGACACCTGTAAGAGAATCTATTCTCCAGCTTGAGCAGGAAGGGTACGTAGATATTTTGCCCAACCGAGGCATCTCAATTAAGCAATTATCGGAACCCGAGATCGGGCAAATGTTTCAGCTAAGGACTGCAATAGAAGGTTATTGCTGCAAATTTGCAGCAGAAAATATTAAAACCGAAAAAGGTATTAACCTTCTTAAAACTCTTCAACAGCATATTGAAGAAGAGGAAAAAATATTTTTTGCCCATGGTAAGCCTATTGAATATATGGAACAGGATACAAGTTTTCACCTTAGCATTGTCCAGTTCACCGAAAATAATCAACTTATTGGAATAATGAACAATATACGTTCTAGAATCAACCAAATTGGTATTAAAACACTCTATAAGCAAGGTCGTATGGAAAATGCTCTTAAAGAACATCAGGCAATTCTTCACTTCATTAGAAATGGCGATGGAGCAAACGCTTATAATGCAGCGCAAAATCACTTTAACAATGCGCAGAAATGTATTCTTTCCAGCAGCACTCTAAAGTTGTAAGAAGTTTTTTATGAAAAATTAATTGAAAAGAAAGTAGGGAGTTTTATGAAAATTACTGCTATTGAAACCGTCCAGCTACCACAGCATCCTCGGCATCTTTGGGTTTTAGTACACACTGATGAAGGTCTTACTGGTATAGGTGAAGGAACAGACAAGCCTGAACTTACAAAAACAGCAATACATAATTTCTGTGCAGAAATCATTCTCGGCAAAGATCCTTTAAGAAATGAACAGCTTTGGCAGGTGATGTATAACAGCGCAAACTATACAGGTTATTCCGGAGCTGAAATGAGAGCTATAGGTATGATTGATATGGCCCTTTGGGATATTAAGGGTAAAGCTGCTAATATGCCTGTTTACAATCTCCTTGGCGGGAAAAATCAGGAAAGTCTAAAAGTTTATAATACTTGTATTAGTTACGGAAATATCCGTGACCGTGAGCTTTTCCTTAACGATGCAGGTGAGCTTGCTCAGTCACTTCTTGATGAAGGCGTTACAGCAATGAAAATCTGGCCTCTTGACGCTTTAAGTGAAAAATACAACGGTCAATATATTTCCCGTGACGCTGTCAAAAAAGGCCTTGAGCCTTTCAAAAAAATCCGTGATGCTGTTGGCAGTAAAATGGAAATTGCATTTGAAGGGCATTCATGTTGGAATGTTCCTATGGCAATACGTGTGGCTCAGGAGCTTGAACAGTATGATCCAATATGGTTTGAAGACCCAATTCTTGTTGATAATGTTGGGAGCTACAGATACCTTCGTGAAAACATCAACATTCCTATCCTGGCAAGTGAACGTCTTGTTACAAAGTATCAGTTCCGTGCCCTGCTCGAACAAAATGCTTGTGATATAGTAATGTTTGATGTAAGTTACGTTGGTGGTATAACAGAGGGTAAGAAAATTGCCGCAATGGCTGACGCATACCACCTGCCTGTTTCTACACATAATTGTGGTAGCCCAGTATTGACAATGGTTTGTGCTCATCTTCTTGCAAGCTGTCCAAATGCAACTCTTATGGAGACAGTCCGTTCACTATACAAAACTTACAGCGATACCATTACAGATGTTAAGGTAGATATCCGTGATGGTCACCTATACCTAAGCGATAGGCCTGGTCTTGGTATTAATTTAAGAGAAGACGTTCTTAACCATAAAGATACAATTCGTGTTCGTACAGAGGCCGTTAGAAGTGATCAGATGTTTGCAGTAGTCGGCGACCCATGGGCTCAGTCCCCTGGTGATGACAAAGCTGGCAAGATTGAAATTAAAGTCGACTAATTATCTTTTTTAACATAATAGCATCTTACCCTTTTAAAAACAGCCCATAATAAATAAGCTGAAGCTTATTTATTATGGGCTGTTTCTTATTTATTAGATAGCAGCAAGAGAATATCGTTTTACCCCTCTCTCCCCCTAATTGATTTACATAAATAATTTCACAGACTAACGGAATAGTCTTTACAAATATAGACTATTGCAGTAGTATATAAGTATACTACTCGAATAGTCTGGAGGTTTAAATTTGGAAACAGTAAAATTATTTGACAGCGAGCTTAAAATTATGGACATTCTGTGGGATAAGGAACCTATATCGGCGAAAGAAATTACCCTTATCGCCGCCGAAACAATCGGATGGAATAAAAATACAACTTATACAATTATCAAAAAACTTATTGAAAAAAATGCAATTGAACGAACTGAACCGAACTTTATCTGCACTTCTCTTATCAAAAAGGAAGATGTAAGGAAGGCTGAAACCCAAAGCCTTATCGATAAGCTTTATAACGGCTCTAAAAAAGCCTTTTTCGCCGCCTTCATTGAAGATGATATTTCTGAGGATGAGCTTGAGGTAATAAAAAAGCTGATAGAAAAGAGGTAGTCTATGCTGTCTGAAATATTCTACTGGGTACTTAATATGAGTATCATCGGCAGTGTTGCCGGATTGGTTGTTTTGTTACTACGCAAAATCAAAATTCTGCCCCGTTTTGCGATATATGCTTTATGGGTTCTTCCTCTGATCAGGTTCTGGCTGCCTTTTGGAATTGCCAATGAATACAGCCTGCTAAGTCTAATTTCAAGATTTACCACAAAAACAGTGGTTATCTGGGAAGAACTACCTCAGCTCACAACCACCAACAGTATAATGGCGTCAACTAGCTATTTCCCTATTGAATACAAAACCGACCTGCTTGAAAATGTGTTTAATGTCGCATCGTTAGTTTGGATTATAATTTGCAGTGCTGCCATTCTAACTTCAATGTTTTTATACTTCTTTACAAAATCGGAGTTGAAGTCGGCGGAGCTTATACAAGGCAATATATATAAATCTGACAGAATTACAGCTCCAGCTGTATATGGTGTTATTGGTCCCAAAATCATTATTCCTACTGCGATAGCTGATGGGGATATAGATTATATCATCCTGCACGAAAAGGTGCATATTGAACGCAGAGATAATCTGTTTCGGGTTGTTGCTGTGATAACTGCATGCGTTCATTGGTTTAATCCGCTTTCGTGGATATTCCTAAAATGCTTTTTTGCCGATATGGAGCTTGCATGTGATACAAAAGTTTTGAAAAGTCTGAACGGAAACCAAACCAAGGAGTATGCTCACACTATTCTTACCTGCGCCTCCGGCAAAACTTTCTTTGCATCAGCTTTTGGCGGAGCAAAAACAAAGGTGCGAATTGAAAATATATTGTCGTATAAAAAGCTTACGATTTTATCGTCACTCTTCTTTGCTGCATTGGTAGTGGTAATTGCCATAATCATTATCACGAATGCGACTGTTTAAGAGATGCTGTTTTGGCTTAACGGTGAAACACAATGCTATAAGGTTTCTTCCGGCTCATTTGATTATCAGAATTTAAAAGTAATATACGAAGACAGTAAATAGATCTCAGCAGCAGTATTGCCGGTTATTTTTATATGATGAAAGGGGTGAAAATTCATGAAATATAAATGTTTTTATTTGCTGTCGCTGCTTACGATTGTTTTAGCATCTGTTTATCCGATATACATGGGTGTTGTAACTCTTGGCAATTACTTGCAAAATGGTTCTATTGATGTGGCTGATTATCAAAAATACATCATACCATACACACCGATATGTATTGCGTTAATTGCTTCGACCGCACTCATGCCGGTAATTTTTAAGCTATTCAAAAGGTACACGCTACCCGTCGTTTCACTTTTGGGAACCGTATTATTTTTTGCTTTCGAATTCGGGTTTGAACAGATCAAGGTAATTGAGGGATATGTGGAAATGCCCCTTGAATCATGGCAATTAAGCTTGTGCATAGCAACTCCCGAGGTTCTCCGCTCCATCGGGGAACCCATCTATGCAGCGAACAATCCGGCTTTCAAAATTCACTTTTACATTATTGCTATTGTCATCATACTAGCTGTACTGAATGTGATACATGGTTTTTCAAAAATGATTAGAGAGCAGGACTTCAGTAAAAAACGTCCGCTGACTGCTCAAGCTGTTTCTGTTGTGCTGTTCATCGGTCTTTGCATACTCGCTTGTTTTACTGCTTTTTATAGAAACGGCACAATCAATATTTCGCCGTTATCAGCGATACTAATGTCAGTATTCTTCATAGTGTTCGGCATTACGGTCGGTACTTATTGTGGCTCAATTTTTTATGGAAAAAGCACGTTGTTTTCGAAGATCATACCTGCAATAGCTGCCTCGTTGACAACACTCATCATGTATATCGGTGAACTGGTGCTGATGGGTGGAGTGCTTTTCAAATATGGCAAGGGGTTCTTCTTTGAACCTATAGAGGCAATTCCATTCTCCGCAGCCGACATTCTTATTATTCTGGTTTCCGGGGGTATTACATATATCGTTATGCAGCTTCTAAACAACCCACGCAAAATAGAGTAATTCAGATGGATTTCTGCAAACAAAAAAGACCCACAAGAAAGGCGATTAGTGCCAACCCTGTGGGTCTTGTGTTTATGCTCACTAAGTTGTCCAACAACTCAATACCGTCCTTGAAAACAAAGATTATATGCTCTGAATGCACCTACTCTGCGGGCCTCCTATCCCTGCGCGTAGGTGGAGGAGGGTAGAAGGTTCGCTACAATTAAACAGCTAAAGCTTAATTATCAGTATCTTTTATTTTAATATAAATAAGCGTTACCCATTGTAGGATCCCCCCTCTCCTGACACCTACCAAACATCATGGGGGTGGGCCTGTGGCCGTTAAACCAGGTTGTAGGAGGTCGAAGAAATAAGTTTACCCTGTCGTTTTATCTAAGAACCTTTTACTACCTTTATAGATAAGCCAGATCATACTTGTTTTTCTTCTTTTACTATTCAGTTTTTTTCTTAAAGAACTGCCAAGGCGTTAATAATCTTCTGAATAAACCAATAAAGAATAGAAAGGCAATCCATCTATAGGGCAATTCTCCTGTCATTAAGGCCCTGATAGCGGAGTGCAATGAGCCGCCATATTCATTTTTCCCTATTTCGATTTGGGCAGATTTCACAAAATATCTGTTAAATATTTTATTTTGATTAAGCCTGTTATTAGCATTAAACAGCATCATTCCGATTTTGTTATCCAATCTAAGTCTATCTACGTGTAAAAAATAATTGCGATGCAAGCTTTCTTTGTCTGTACCAGTATATACTATATTATCTGCAACCAGCTTGGCACTTAATAACGACGCCTGATAACCATCCTTTAAGACTCTGCCATAACCATTTAAGTCCCCGATGGCCGCCCAATTGTCTCCATAAAAATTCTTAGTTGGCCCTGTGTATACCCTTGCCTTACATATTATGCCACATCTTAGATATTCTGAAATATGAGGTAAATCCAGATGTTTTTTGACCTCGGGATGGCTAAAAAGATAATCAAGGTCTTCCTTATTCAATTCTTTTCCTAACGAGGTTAAAGTAAGCCAATTTTCCCCTTTAGAAACCAGTCCGATAACAGCACCGGGGATGATGTTATCTAAAACATAGAGCTTATCATTAGTGATGTTCACTTTAGCTTTACTGGTGTCTATCTCGGTAACACTTGCCGGCATTAGAGGCGGTGCTTGATAACCTGTAAATTCTGCAAACTCCTTTAATAGAGGCGTCTCTACCATTTTTAGACCCCCTGCTAATACCATAAAATCTGCCATAAGCTCTATTTTTTCACCTTCGATTCTTCTACTTAAGGTGATTTTCCAAGGCTTTTTACCTGGCTCCTGAGGAGTAATATGGGTAACTATCGTGGGCTCAATTACTGTTAAGTACTCCGCTATTTCCGATGGGAGCCCTTCCATAATTCTTTTTTTGAAGGATTCGTCAAAGCCTAAAACTCCGAAACGGCTGGTTCTAAGCATACCAATCAGAGGAATGTTAATTCTTATATCAAAGGAACCCCGGGAATTAACATAAGAGAACCCTTTTATCCTGGTTAAAACTACTCCTTCCGGGACATCCAATTCATAAACATTTTTAAAAGTATTCAGAGCCAGATCAGTAATTAAGCCTCCGCAGTAATTACAGCTGGTGCTGTTTATCAGGGTAATTTTAACTGCCTTTTTTTCTTTAGCACACAAAAATAGCAATCTTCTTACAAAGGCACTACCGGCAATCCCACCTCCAACAACAACAACATGATCTCCAGACTTTAATGGTCTCTTTCCCATGCCTTTTATCCATGGCTCTTTGTCAATTGCTTTATAGGAAAATTTTTTTTCTATCCAGTTGATATTATCTCTCATAGGATAATCCACCTCAGCTTAAGAAACTTTTATTTGTAAGTTTCTTACCCGTTTTAGCCTTATTATATAGAACAATTCATGCTTTGTATCCTGTAAATTGCATATATAAAAAATGATATACTAAAAATGGGATCGAAAAGCTTAGCTACTTTACACCTAAGTTTTGACATTTTGGATGGAAAGGATGGCATTGATGCATGATAAGCGCAAAAAATTAGATCAAAGGTGTAACATCTGAAGATTTAAGCCGTACCTTCTGGAAGGTACATGATTGAAGGGACAAGGGGACAGGTCTGTTGTCCCTCATATTCTGTCAACTACGCTTTTTCCAATCCCTGTTATCCTCGATAATTGTGTTATTGTAACACCTTCCATTAATTTCATAACCTTTAATAATTCGTTCCTCTTTCTTCTTTCAAGTTGATGCAAATTACTTATATTTTAAGATCCCTAATTTAGCAAGATGTATTTTGACACTCTCATCGGTAACTCTTAATCTTTCCTCGTATTCTAAACATTTATTATCTAACGAGGCTCAATCGCTTCACGCTTTCGCATTACGGCTCGAATTGTTGCTTGTCTACGCTTAAACCTGACCTCACGGCATGGAGTGATATGATTTTTGTACAGTTAGAAAACTCGTAATTCTGGTAATAATAACCATTAAGAAAGAAGGTAACCAGAATGCGATTTTATGATAATGAGTTTAAAGATCAAGCAATCAAGCTCTCTTGCGAAATTGGAGCTACAGCCGCTGCAGGGCAATTAGGGATTCCAGTAACCACTATCTACACATGGAGAACCCGGTCAAAGCAATATGGAGCTACCGCTTTTGTCGGGAGTGGAAACAAACGAATTGACCTCAAAACCGCCGAAGTCAGAGCTTTGGAGAAAAAGATCAGAGAATTGGAA
>JUEF01000155.1 GCA_000802045.1 Peptococcaceae bacterium BICA1-8 | reverse complement strand
CAGACTCAAAGCGCCATCAATAATTTCAATTTCGATATAATCAGCTTTGGCATCAAGGCTATTTTCCATTAGTTCTTTGACAACTGATACAGGACGTTCAATAATTTCGCCAGCTGCAATTCTATTAGCAGTAGAAGGATCTAAAATATTTATTATCCCCATCTCTATCCTCCTTCCTTGAGCATTATCTCAATGGTTAAAAGCTCGACTAAACCTCTTTCTTATTTCTTCGCTTGATTTTGTAGTTCATACAATAAATTTAAAGCTTGGATAGGTGTTAAATTTAAAAGGTCTGTTTTTAATAAATTATCAATAACTACTTGATTTTTTACGTCACCTTTTGTTATTTCTGCACCTTGTATATTTTTTTCTCTTTTTATAGATATTTCTGAGTTTTGCTGTTGAATATCCAGCTCTAAGTTACTTAATATCTCTTTTGCTCTCGCTATTATTTCTTCGGGCAACCCGGCTAATTTCGCAACTTGAATCCCATAACTACGGTCTGCACCTCCAGCAATTATCTTGTGGAGAAATACTATATGATCTCCTTCCTCTTGGATAGCAATACTGAAATTCTTTATTCCCGGAAACTTTTCTTCAAGTTTTGTTAGCTCATGGTAATGTGTGGCAAATAGAGTCTTTGCTTGAATATTGTTATTAATGTACTCCGTTAAAGACCAGGCAATAGAAAGACCATCGTAGGTACTAGTGCCCCTACCTACTTCATCTAAGATAATAAGGCTATTAAGTGTAGCATGATTAACGATATTGGCGACCTCATTCATTTCCACCATAAAGGTGCTCTGACCTGTACTCAAATCATCACTTGCACCAATTCGGGCAAATACACGGTCTACAATAGAAAGACTTGCTTTTTCACAGGGAACAAAGCTGCCAATTTGCATAAGAATACTAACCAATGCAACACTTCTACAATAAGTACTTTTACCAGCCATGTTAGGTCCTGTTATGATTAAGAATCTTTGGTTAATAGTATCTAAATATAAATCATTAGGAATAAACCACTGCCCCTCTAGCTTTGCCTCAACCACAGGGTGACGGCATTTTATAAGCTCAAACACACCATTTTCGTTAATTTCCGGGCATACAAGATTGTTAGTAACTGCCGCTTCTGCTAAAGAAGTTAAACAATCTAATTCTCCCAGTATTTTAGCAGTTAATAATATTCGCGGAATATGCTCTTTAATATTTTCTCTAATAGCTATAAATATCTGGTATTCTAGCTCTTTTAACCTTTCATCAGCACCTAAGACCTGTGCCTCTAACTCTTTTAGCTCAGGTGTAATAAAACGTTCTGCGTTAGCTAGTGTTTGTTTGCGAATATAGTATTCCGGAGCTAAATGCATATTGCTTTTAGTTATTTCCAGATAATAGCCAAATACTTTATTAAACCCAACTTTCAAAGACTTTATACCTGATTTTTCTTTTTCTTTTTGTTCTAAATCTACAATCCACTTTTTCCCATCCCTAGTCACTAAACGAAGCCTGTCCACTTCTTGATCATAGCTATCCTTAATTAAATTACCTTCTCTGAGGGAAAAAGGCGCATCAGGCTCTAGTGCTTTGTCTAAAATTATTAAAACATCATCTAAAGTGTCCAAATTTCTATTTAAGTCCAAAAGATACTGAGATTCACAAGAAGATAATATTTTACGGATTTCAGGTAATAACTCTAAGGAAATTTTGAGAGAAATCAGGTCTTTAGCATTTGCACTTCCAAATGAAACTCGGGCCGTAATGCGCTCTAGATCGTAGATTGGATATAAGAGATTTTTGATTTTTTTCCTAATGGTATGGTTATTAACTAATTCACCCGTAGTTTCCAGCCTTTCTTTGATATGCTGTTTATTTAAAAGAGGCTGTTCAACCCAATTTTTTAACATCCTACCGCCTAAAGCAGTAACGGTATAATCAATTATTCCTAAAAGAGAATCTTTTCTTTCTAGTGTATGTAGAGACTGAGTTAGCTCTAAGTTTCGTTTGGTAGCATAATCCAAAAACATAGAATCCCTAAGGTGATATATTTTTAATTTAGCGATGTTCCTAGGCTTGACTTTATGATTTATCATCAAATAATCTATTATTGCCCCTGCACTCATTACAGCTAAAGGAAATTTAGAGCAGCCCAGACTATGCAAAGAATTTACATTAAAATGTTCCAGGAGTATCTTTTCACAATATGCAAATTGGAAGGCATAGTCCAAATGTTTATTAACTAAAATGTTATCAAATTTAGCACCTATCTTTTCTAGGTAATCAAGATCCCTTTGTGAAATAATGCATTCCGCTGGATTAAACCGTAAAATCTCATTAATAAGACTCTGGGAATCAGAAATTTCAGTCGCATAAAAATCCCCTGTTGATATATCTGCAGCAGCTAATCCAAAAGCCTTCTTGTTTGTGACAATAGCTACTAAATAATTGTTTGCTTTTTCTTTTAAAATATTGTTTTCTAAGACTGTACCAGGTGTAATTATTCGCACAACTTCCCTTTTAACTATACCTTTACACTCTTTGGGATCCTCCACTTGTTCACAAATTGCAACTTTATATCCTTTATTAATCAATTTTGCGATATAGTTGTCTGCTGAATGATATGGAATTCCACACATAGGTACCCTATTACCTTTACCTGCTTCTCGGGAAGTTAAAGCAATCTCTAATAGCTTTGCAGCTAAGAGAGCATCTGGCCCAAACATCTCATAAAAGTCACCCAACCGATAAAACAATATACTGTCCTGGTATTGTGACTTAATTTCTTGGTATTGGATCATCATTGGGGTATCGCCTAACATAATACTCCTCCACATATCTGATAAATTTAGATATAATTTAAGGAGACTTTTTAAAAGTCTCCTTAATGATTTAATTACATGATGAACAACTGCTACAACCAGAACTACAATCCGAATCACAATCTGAACCACATGAGCTGTCACTTTCATTTAAAGCACTACTGATAATTAAATTTACTGAACGAAGTATTTGTTCGAGAGCCTCTTGAGCTTCCATATATGCAACTATATGTTCATTTTGGGACATTTTTTCATCTAATTCTTCCAACACTTTTTGTTTTTCCTCTGGTAATTCATCAAATTGCAATCCAGCCTTCATAGCCTCCATTTGTACTTCCTGATAGTCCTCAACTAACTTTTGTGCTTGAGGGTCACACATCATAGCAGCTTCAGAATCCCGCATTTTTTTTAGTTCTTGGGATTGTGATATAGCTTCAGCCAATTCTTTTGCTTTATTATAAATATCCATTTAAAAACACCTCCAAATTATTATTTCTATAAGTTCTTTAGATTTCCTGCATTTTACCTTTTAAAATCCATGTTTGAGGTTCGGTAATGATTACTGGAACAATTCTACCTATATAAGAAATATCACCAGGGAAAATAACAGTTTTATTTCCATTAGTTTTCCCGGAAAGCATTTGAGCATTAGTCTTACTTATTCCTTCGACTAATACGTCCACAGTAATATTTAAATACCGCTCATTAATTTCGTGACTAATTTCATTTATTTTTTCATTTAGTCTTTGAATTCTTGCTTTTTTTATTTCTAAAGAAACCTGTTTTTTATATTTAGCTGCGGGTGTTCCTGTCCGTGTTGAATAAATAAAGGTATAAGCCCCATCAAACCTTACTTTTTCTACTAAATCTAAGGTTGCAAGAAAGTCTTCTTCGGTTTCCCCTGGGAAACCAACAATTATATCTGTTGTTATTACAGCATTAGCATGTTGGTTCCGAATTTTTTTTATTAATTCCAGATAACTTTCCCTGGTATATCCTCGATTCATTTTCTCTAAAATCCTATTACTTCCCGCTTGAACTGGCAAATGGAAATGTCCGCAGACTTTAGTGCTTTCAGCAATAGTACTGATAAGTTTATCGCTAAAATCCCTAGGATGGGAAGTCATATACCTTATTCGTTTCAATCCTTCAATATCATTAACCATTTTTAAAAGATCAGCAAAATCAGTCTGGTCATCAAAATCCTTTCCATAGGAGTTTACATTCTGGCCTAAGAGCATTACTTCGATTACCCCAGCAGCTACCATGTTATTAATCTCCACAATAATATGCTCAGGGAGCCTACTCCTTTCTCTACCTCGCACATATGGAACTATACAATATGTACAGAAATTATTGCATCCGTAGGTAATATTCACAAGAGATTTAAAAGAGAATTCCCGTTCTGAAGGTAAATTCTCTTTAATTTCTCCTTCAGAATCCCATACCGAAACTTGGGGATTTCGGGAAGCTAAGACATTTTCAACCAAATCCGGTAATTCGTGAATATTGTGGGTGCCAAATAACAATTCTACATGGGGTGCAGATCTGCGGATAATTTCTGACATTCCTTTTTGCTGTACCATACAGCCACAAACACCTATTATCAAATCTGGTTTTTTTGATTTTAGTTCCCTCAATTCACCTAAGTAGCTCAATACTTTATTTTCAGCTTTCTCTCTTACACAGCATGTGTTAAATAAAATTATATCTGTCTTTTGGAGATCATCAGATTTTTTATAACCCATTTTTTTTAACATTCCAGCAAGAACTTCTGTATCCCTTTCATTCATTTGGCAGCCAAAGGTTTGTATATAATAAGTTTTTTGCATAATCATTTAAAGATTTCCTCCTTGTTTACAGGTTCCTGCCATATATTATACCCCAAGTTTGTAGGAGACAAAAAAAATACTTGCCAACTAGGTAAAAAGAGACGCATTTTGCGTCTCTTAACCTACATTTTGAATAATACCATTTTGATATTGTAATAGTACAAGTCGACGGCTAAGGACTTTAATGTTCCTTACTTTGGGATCTTGGGTACCTTGTAACTCAGCTTCTTCTGTATGCAAAAGCTGTATATACTCAATAATTTCTTTTGTTATTTTCTCTCCTGGACAAATTAATGGTATGCCAGGGGGATAGGCCATAATCATTTCTGCACTAATTTCCCCTTCTGCTTCCGTTAAAGATACTAGATGGGTTTCACCATAAAAGGCCTGTCGTGGCAAAACCTTTTGTTCAGGTAAATTCGGTAAATCTAAGGAATATCTCAATATTTTATTCAACGGTCTTGTGGAAATAATCTCTTTAAAAGCTTTTATAAAAGTATTAATAGTATTTTCATCATCACCAATAGTTACTAAAGCAATAATATTAAATAAGTCAGATAACTCTAATTGAATGTGATGTTTTTTTCTTAAAATTTTTTCTATCTCAAACCCTGAAAAACCTAAGTCCCTTACATTTACCACTAATTTTGTTGGGTCTAATGCGTACTTACTGTTAGAATCTAATATATCTGTATCTAAAACATATATTCCTGCTATTTTTCCTAACTCTTCTTTTGCTTTTCTGGTCAGTTCTATGGTTTTCATTAAACGTTCTTTACCGTATAATGCCATTTCTCTACGGGCAACGTCTAAGGAGGCCAGCAAGATATATGAAGGACTAGTTGTTTGAGTTAGATTTAAAACAGACTTCACATATTCGTGATTGATTAAGTTCCCCTGATGCAAAAGAATAGAGCTTTGGGTTAAGGAACCTACCAACTTATGAGTACTTGATGCAGCCAAATCTGCCCCCGCTTCCATAGCAGACATGGGTAAGCCTTCATGAAAAACTAAATGGGCACCGTGAGCTTCATCAACTAAAACTGGTACATCAAAGCTATGAGTAATATCAACAATTTCTTTTAGGTTAGAAGCAATCCCATAGTAGGTTGGATTAATCACAAAGACAGCTTTAGCATCGGGATGCAATTCTAATGCCTCACTTACTTTTGCTGGAGTAATCCCCATAGCAATACCTAAAAAAGGGTCAATTTCTGGTTCAATATATATAGGATGGGCACCACTAACAATAATGCCACCAATAGCTGATTTATGTGCATTTCGAGGAAGAATTATTTTATCTCCGGGATTACAAACACTCATTATCATAGCCTGTATTCCGGAAGTGGTTCCATTAACAAGGAAAAATGCATTATCCGCTTTATATGCGTCAGCAGCCAGTTTTTCAGCTTCTTTAATTACGCTTTTGGGGTTACAAATATTATCTAAGTCTTCCATGCAAGTTAAATCCATAGCCATGGTGGTAGATCCTAGAATAGATGTTAATACTTTATTACCCCTACCCTGTTTATGACCTGGAACATGAAAAGGAATTGTATCTTCATTTACATAGTTCATTAGTGCATCAAACAATGGTGTTTTATTCTGGTCTATTAGCTGCATAATAACCACCTCCTGATTTTCACAATGATATAATTACATCACAATTGTTTTATTTTTGCAATATCTTTTTTTGAAAAAATAGAATAAAATCCACCTAATTGATGGATTTTATTTATGGTTATTTATTAACAAAAAAATTGTATACAGAACAGCTAATAACAAATACTAATCTAGAGTAATATCTGATTAGAAATTTGTATTTTAATGGGGTGGACTAATGAGCAGAAAAGAAGAAAAACCTGCTTTTACTTTTAAAATTGGTTTTAACAAAGATATTGGAATTGATTTAGGAACAGCAAATACCTTAGTATTTCTAAAGGGAAAAGGCATTGTGTTAGAGGAGCCTTCTGTTGTTGCAATTCATGCACATTCAGGTGAACTATTAGCTGTAGGGGATGAAGCAAAAGCAATGATTGGTAGAACACCTAATAATATTATTGCCATAAGACCGTTAAAGGATGGGGTTATTGCAGATTTTAATATTACTAGAATGATGCTAAAATATTTTATTTCAAAAACCTTAAAGGGTATGGGAATTGTCCGACCCAGAATCCTAATTGGTGTACCTTTAGGAATCACCCAGGTTGAAAGCAGAGCAGTTATTGAAGCAGCACAACAAGCAGGAGCAAAAGAGGCATATATTATTGAAGAACCAATTGCGGCGGCTATAGGAGCTGGTTTAAGGGTTAATGAGCCTATTGGAAATATGATAGTGGATATTGGGGGAGGAACTACAGAGGTAGCAATTATTTCCTTAGGTGGAATTGTGGTAGGTAAGTCCATTCGAGTTGGAGGAGATGAGATGAATCAGTCTATAATTCGCTATATGAAGCGTACCTACAACCTCGAAATAGGTGACCGAACCGCCGAACAAGCTAAAATTCATATTGGTTATGCCATAAATCCAAGCCCTAGTGCAACATATGTTATCCGAGGTAGAAACTTAGCTACAGGCCTGCCAAGTAGTGTGGAAGTAAGTGCTCAAGAGTTATCAGAGGCTTTAGTAGAACCAATTAATAGTATTATAGAGGCTATTAGATCTACTTTAGAAAAGACACCACCGGAAATTGCTGCGGATATTATGGAAACAGGCATGATGCTTGCTGGTGGAGGTGCTTTATTAAAAAATATTGATTTAATAATTAGCAAAATTACCAATATGCCTGTTCTTATTGCTGAAGACCCTTTGACTTGTGTGGCTAAAGGTACGGGTAAAGCTTTAGAAAAAATAAGCCTTCTTAAAAAAATTGCAATCAGCTATTAATAATAAGTATAATTGAAGCCACAGATGACCACGGATAAACACAGATATAATTTATTAAACTAATTTGTTATTTCTTTTTTTCCTTAACCTAGCGGTACAAAGTGGAGCGAAACCTTAACCTAAAGAAAGTAAATTAAAAAAGGCCAAAAGCCTTTTTTAATTTACTTTCTTTAATCTTTGTGCTCCTTGATGATCAATAAAATAATTGTCTTGATAAATTAATTGGGAAATTGGGATTATTTCATAACCATGTTCATAAACATATTGAATAATTTCTTCTAATGCATTTGCCGTATATCTGCCGTTATTGTGGAAAAGTACAATTGCTCCTGGATGGAGATTTTTAGTTACCCTATTTATGATATCTTGTTTACTTTTATCTTCCATCCAGTCTAGCGAATCTATACTCCATTGAATAGGAATGTAACCTAAACTTTCTATAACCCGAATCACCTTATTATTATATTCCCCAAACGGGGGACGAAAAAGTTTTGCCGAAAAGTCAGTTACTTCTTGAATTTTTTCTTTATTGTGGTGAAGCTCATAGGTTATCTGTTCTTCGGAAAGTTGGTTTAAGTGAGGATGACTAACACTATGCATGCCAATTTCATGACCTGCCATCCTGATTGTTTTAGCAACATCAGGATATTCCTTAAGCCAAATATTTGTTAAGAAAAATGTTGTTTTAACATTATATTCTTCTAAAATATTGAGTATTTTTGGCGTATATTCTGCTCCCCAAGTGGCATCGAAACTTATAGCAATTTTCTTTTCTTGAGTATTTACAAAGTAAATAGGTTTTAACTTAGAACCAGGAACTAAAACACCCAAAACCTCATTAGCCTGTTGGAACATCGGTTGTCCAATAACTCCTAATGTACAAATAATTATTATTGTTATTAAAAACAGCTTTGCCATACTCCTTTTGGATAAAAAAATTACCCTTAATATATCAATCACTCCCTCCTATCGTCACTTACTATAATGTTTATTCCTCAAATACAAAGAAATGCGTACATTGTTAGTTAACTTAACAATGTACGCAAACGATTCAATAATTACACTCGATAGTTTGGTGACTCTTTAGTAATATAGATATCATGTGGATGACTTTCTGTTAATCCTGCGCTAGTTTGCTGAATAAATACAGCTTTCTTCATTGCAGTGATGTTCTGGGCTCCACAATAACCCATTGCTGCTCTAAGTCCACCTACTAATTGATAAACAGTTTCTGCTAAGGAACCCTTATAAGGAACCCGGCCTTCTACACCTTCCGGAACTAATTTTGGAATGTTTTCTTGAAAATACCGATCACAGCTTCCTTCTTTCATAGCTCCGATGGAACCCATTCCTCTATATACTTTATAACTTCGCCCTTGGTAAATTTCTATTTCACCTGGGCTTTCTTCAGTCCCTGCAAAGAGGCTTCCGATCATAACTACATCAGCGCCTGCAGCAATTGCTTTAGCTACATCACCGGAAAACTTTATACCTCCATCAGCAATAATAGGTATATTATACTTAAAAGCTTCTTGAGCACAATCATATATTGCTGTAAGCTGAGGAACACCCACACCAGCAACAATTCGAGTTGTGCATATTGATCCTGGACCAATACCTACCTTTATAGCATCCGCTCCTGCTTCAATCAAATCTCTAGTTGCCTCTTTTGTGGCAACATTACCAGCGATTAGTTGTAGGTCAGGATATAAATCTCTTATTTTTTTGACAATGTCTATTACCCCTTGAGAATGACCATGGGCAGTATCCACAACAATTACATCAACTTTAGCCTTAGTCAGAGCCATAACCCTATTCATAGTATCATTACTTACACCTACAGCTGCACCAACTAATAATCTCCCTTGGTTATCTTTTGCGGAGTTAGGATATTGTTTTGCTTTTTCAATATCTTTTATGGTTATTAAACCTTTTAAATTAAACTCATCATCAACCAAGGGAAGTTTTTCTACCTTATGCTTCTGCAGAATTTTTTTTGCTTGATCCAATGTGGTCCCTATTGGTGCTGTTATTAAGCCATCCTTAGTCATAGCATCATTTATAGATTTATTGAAATTTGTTTCAAAACGCAAATCCCTATTTGTAATTATTCCTACAAGTTTTCCATCTTTGGTAATAGGTACACCTGAAATATGATATTTTGCCATCATTTCCAAAGCATCACTTGTAAAATGTTCCGGACTTAAAGATATAGGATCAGTTATTACTCCATGCTCTGATCGTTTTACTCTATCCACTTCACTAGCCTGCTGTTCAATAGACATATTTTTATGAATAATACCCAATCCGCCCTCACGGGCCATTGCTCTAGCTAAACGGGCATCGGTAACAGTATCCATGCCAGCACTAATTAATGGAAAATTCAAATTGATTTTATTAGTTAATCTGGTAGTTATATCAACGTCTCTAGGTAAAATATTTGATTTTGCTGGGACCAATAATACATCATCAAAAGTAATTCCAAGCTTGGTAAACTTACCTTCCAAATTAAACCCCCCTACCTAATATAATTTTTAGGTATGATTATAACACACATTTTTCAATTAAGCATTAAAATCTTCCTAAATATATATTTACCTTTCCTTCGTGTATTAACTCTTTAAACTTATGTTTTAAATACTCCCTTAAGAAATTCCTAGAAAAAGGTAAAAGCAAAGAAAACCCTGCGATATCCGTAATTAACCCTGGAGTAACCAAAAAAATAGAGCCAACTAAAACCAGCAAGCCATCAATTAACGAATTGCCTGGAACAACCCCCTGCTGGAGTTCAAACTGAATATTTTTCAAAACCATAACTCCCTGATTTCTAGCTAAAAAAACACCTATTCCTCCCGTAATTATTACTAAAAAAATTGTGGGCAGTGCTCCAAAATACTGTCCTAATTTGATTAGCAAAGCTAATTCAATCAAAGGTATTAACGTAAATGCTAAAAAAAGTTTACCCATAATAACCCCTCAATCTTTTCCCCATCCATATTCCTCCAAAATTTCTAAGGGAACTTTACTAAGAAACCAATTAAACAAAATCATAAAAATTGTAAAATCATCCAATTGACCTAATAATGGTATATCAGGAATAATATCTATAGGCCATACTAAATAAAACAAAGAAAGCCCTACAAAGAAAAGTTTATTTTGTAAAGGGAGTCTAGCATCTTTTAATAGCTTCCAAGCTAAAGGTAAACTTCGGGGAAGATTTAGTAAAAACTTAAATCTCCGCCACAATAAATTTTTCCTAAGCATAAGTCTCATCCCCTAAGATATTTGCAAATGGTAGGTATCATTGAATAAAGTTAAGATTCCTTTTTCTTCGTAAAATTCAATTATGGTGATTCCTGTATTTCCCTGTTTAATCCGCCACAAATTATTTAATTTTATTTCTAATATATTACATATCAAGGCTCCAATTGTTCCCCCATGGGCAACCAATATTACAGTTTCATCTTGATGTTTTGCGAGAACAGTCTTTAAGCCCTCCCATACTCTTTTTAGCATTTCCGAAAAGGTTTCTCCTTCTGGAATCTTGAGATTTTCAGGCTCAGATAACCAGGTTTTTAATAATTGGGGATACGTTTCATTGATTTCTTTATATGTTTTGCCTTCCCAGACACCAAAATTAATTTCTCTAAATTCAGTCATTGTATTGACAGTTAAATTATGTTCTACAGCAATAATTTCTGCCGTTTGTTTTGCTCTTAATAAATCACTGGAATAAATAGCTGAAAGCTTTTCGCTCTTTAATCTCTGAGCAGCTTTAGATGCTTGTTCTATACCAGCTTTATTCAAAGGGACATCTGTATGACCTTGGTATAATCCTAAATCATTCCAAGCAGTTTGCCCATGTCTGACAAAAATTATTCTAATCAACCATATCACATCCTACTTTGACTTTATTATGATTTTTAATTTATTAATTAATAATAGATTATCTTCTCTTTTTTTGATAGCTACACGAATATACTCTTCTCCTAAGAGAGGATAGGAATTACAATTTCTGACTATAATAGACTGTATAACTAGAGCATTATAGATATTAGTCGATGTATTAGGGTCTAATAGTTTAATTAATATATAATTAGCACTAGGCTTTAAAGGAAATAATCCTGATATTTTCATGAGTTCATTATATAAAAAATCCCTTTCTATTTGATAAAAATCAAGGGTTTTTTTTATATAATCTTTATCTTTTAATGCTTTTGCCCCTGCTAATTGGGCAAATATATTTATATTCCAAGGGTCTTTTGCCTTCTCAAAAGAATTAATTAAAGAACAATTAGTAATCATAGCACCTAATCTTATGCCGGGAATAGCAAAGAATTTAGTTAGGGAATAAAGAATGATTAAATTATTATAATTTCTTGATTTTTTTATGAAGGAAATTTCCTCAAAATCTTCAAGAAAATCAAGAAAAGACTCATCAATAACTAAATATACTTCTTTTTTTAAGCAGATTTCAAAGATTTCATTTAACAACTGTTGAGAATATAATTGACCAGTTGGGTTATTAGGGTTACATAGAAAAACAACATCATTTTTCGTTAGATTATTAAGCTTGTCCAAGTCAAAATAGTTCCAATTTTCACCCTTTAGGGGTAAACGTACAATATTGGCCTGGCTGGATTTTGCAGCAATTTCATATTCTGAGAAAGTAGGTACAGGAATCCAGACATTTTGAGGTCTTAAATGATTTGTAATTAAAAAAATTAATTCGGAGGCTCCATTGCCTAAAGTAATATTTTCAAAAGGTATCTTAAGGTGTTCAGCTAATACCTTTTTAAGTTCTAAATTCCTGCTATCAGGATATTGACTAATCTTATCTAAATTATTTTTGATTACATCATAAACTACCTCAGGCGGACCTAGTGGATTGATATTTGCACTAAAGTCCAATAAACTTTTTTCGTCTATTGCAAATAATTCTCCAACTTCTTTTAAGTTACCACCATGCTTTCTAATCTGCTGCAA
>JUEF01000154.1 GCA_000802045.1 Peptococcaceae bacterium BICA1-8 | reverse complement strand
TAAAGAGTCATGTCCCACACATAAACCAAGGATAATATTTAAATCAGTATTAGCTTTATTTAAAAATTGAGCCTGCCCGATGGGATTACACATAGGCTCATAAGTCCCAGGCCTAACTTTTTCGTTTTCTTTAATACTTAGATGCTCTTTAGGGATACTACCATTTTTGCAAATCACTGAATTAATTTCAAAGCCATGGGCGTTAAGTATTTTATGTAAGATCTTTGTTTCATTACTAAGACCTGCGCAAAAGGCAATCCCTATATTTTTAAACTCACATCTTTTGGCAAATTCAATTATTTCTTCCATACGAGTCCTTTTACAGTATCCTTCAGCTTCCCCGATAGCAGAATTGTAGGCCAATTTTAAATTTTCAGGCTCTTGATAATAGCCTAAGATTTCCTCTAAATTAGTCTCTAAAATTGGACAGTTTTTTGGTAGATTTTCTTTTTTCTCAATTCTACAAGATTTATCTTTACAAATTCCACAGCTATACATTTTTATCCACCCTTCTGATTTAATCAAATATTCTATTTCTATTGTAAATTTTGTTTTGGTTAATGTAAATGAAGGAGAGTCTCTTATGTAAAATTGGCTAATATACAAAATTCCAAAAAATTTACATTAAATCTCAGGTAATTGGAAAACTATCTAAGACGCTAACTGTTCGGCGGTTTTATATGGTTCAGATTGGTAACATACACATAGGTAAATCTAACACAGCAACTCAACCAAAGATAGATATTGGTACTCAACCAACTAGATCACCAAAAAGTGTAAAGATTACCACAAATGTAAATGACTCTTCGTTAATTAATGATCAATTAATATTTGAATCCATTCGTGATGGTTGCGTAGCAGCAATAGAAAAAAACCTACGGAATGCTATTGCCATACTTAATAATGATTCATTACGAGTAATGTTTCTAGACTTTGTAAAAGAAGAAGCAAATGTAATGCTTAACTGCTGTAAATATGGAAAATTAAAGGGCTGGTTGCCAATATATCCAACATTTAAAGCAGACTGAGAAAAGATGTGCGAAAAATATTTATGGCCTCAATTCTTTTAACATTAAATGATAGACTCCTGTTTTACTTTTCTTCTTGCTTTGCTTCTTGCTTCTTGCTTCTTGCTTCTTGCTTCTTGCTTCTTTTACCATTTTTTCGGTCTGACATCCCCTTGTCTTCTATTTTTTCCGAATAATCTGGTAATATGTGAATTTTTATGGTAATTTTGCACGCACTTTTACTTTAATTAAAGGAAAATTGGAAATTTTGTCAAAAATAATTATATTATTTTCTATTTTGAAAAAATTGAGGAGAGGGTTTATGCGTGAACACTGAAATTAAGTCTAAATTTACAGTAATAATGTTTTTTGTTTTTCTTGGAAGTAGCTAATACTAACCTATCTGATGCTAAAATCGGATTAGTGGTCCCTAAATATATAACTATCAATTCAATTTCTGATTTAAATAATGTTTCAGGTAAATTCAAAAATAAGATAATAGGTATTGAGGCTAGAGCTGGCGTAACCCAAAAAACTTATCAAGCACTAAGAACTTACCAGTTGCAGCTAGACGTTGAAACAGGTGATAGCCAATCAATGATTGATACACTTACTAATGCCATTACGAAAAAAGATTGGGTAGTGGTTACAGGATGGACACCTCACTGGAAATTTGCTCAGTGGGATTTGAAGTTTTTACAAGATGAAAAACAAGTATTTGGTGCTAGTGAAGAAATAAAATCAATAGTGCGTAGAGATCTAGCAATAGATAACCCTATTTTATATTCTATCATGAAAAATTTTAAGTGGAATGCAAGCTTAAGTGCTTCCCTTGCTATGCAGATCAGAGAGGGAGTCTCACCTGAGGTAGCAGCAACAGAATTCCTATCTAAAAACCCTCAACTGCTCAATGGACTTTAATTTATAGTGTTGATTGGTTTTTCTAGTCTTTTTTTTGTAATTAAATAGAGGAGGGCACCGAAATAGTAATGTTTTTCAGTGCCCTCCAATTTATGTACCTTTGGTTAAATAGCCAATTTGACAAACCGGTAAATCTATCATTTTCACCAACTTCGGCAGGTATTCTTTATCTATAGTAGCCAGCAAACAGGTTGCCGGGCCAGCAGATTTCTGCAAATCTATTGCTGGATTTGGGAGTAAATCTAAATCTAGTCCGGCTCCTGTAGCCAATTGATCAGCTTCAAAAGCTATACCTTTCGATCCTACCGGCAAAATTTCCTTGATCCATGGGATGTTTAGGAGCTTTAGCAGCAGCTTGGAGTTTGCGGTTTTTCCAGTCAATACCTCATCACCAACCTGAGGAATCCCTATACAGACTATTAGATCATTAATAGAGGATCTTCCCAATCTTAGTTCACTTATATATATCTTGCCTATGACTGTTATTCCTAAAGCTGACTGAACAGTTTCTATATTTTCTTCTGTGCTGCCGGTTACGACTATATCAGCCGCTAATCCTGCTTCTTGTACTTCTTGTTTTATGCCCTTTAAGATTTCAGCTCCGGTAGGATTCATTTCGACACTTAAAGTATTGATGACTGCAATGGGTTTTGCTCCGGCAGCCATGACTTCCAACAGAGGAACCCTAGCAGTAAATATCCCCAGAATTTCGCCCGGTGCTTTGATTTTATCCTGGCTTTTAGGTCCAATTCCTCCTAAAGAGTCACAGGCAATGACTAAGCATTCCTCCTGATTTAACTGGATTAATGTTAAATCCCGAAAATTAGTAGTTTTGCCCAATTTTCCCCCCTGCCTTTTGAAGTAGATTAGAGTTAGCCAGTAAGGCTGCTAAAATGATGTTTACTGCCGACCCAATTATCAAGGGGAGTAATAAGGACCAGAAGATTCCTGCGCCAAGAATAGGAATCAATAGAGCAGGTGCAATAACGCCGTTTAAAACTATTGCCAAAGCTACGGCAATAATTTTCCGCCCTTTTTTAAAAAAGTACCCGAAGATCACCACATAGACAGCCATTTGCAAAGCAATATATAGGTGGAGGGGTAGTCCCAGGGGAAAAGAAACCGTCCAGGAACTGAGCAAATGACCCAGCGCACCTACTAATGCCCCCGTCCAGCCCGGAAGAATGACAGCTCCCAAATAGCCGGGTAATGAATCTAAGGCTATAGTTCCTGTCGGGCTAGGAATTTTAATCAAACCTCCCACAGCGCTCAAAGCTGTTAATAATGAGATTAAAACAAGTTTTCTGGTATTCATAAAATAATCCTCCCTTTAAAATATAATAAAAAAAGGAAAAGCCTACGGTTAAAAAACCATAAGCTTTTCCATCACCTACTATAACTTAAAACTACAAGGCAGGTCTCCTGGCTTGGCTTCTTCATTTAACATTCCTTCCCGGTATTCCAGTGGCTGATATGTTAAACTCCACCTTACAGTGGCGGGACCGCACCGGATTTTCACCGGTTTCCCTATTCTCCTATTAAAAGGCACCTGATAGTTAATTATGCTATTTGAGTCTATTATAGTCATTTTTTAATAATGAATCAAGGGGCATTTTATTTTGGGATAATTAGGTGCCCTTTTGTAATTCTTACCTTTTATCGTGTTCTTTCATTAAATACCTTCATCTAAACATTTATCATTATTTTCTAAGTCCATTTCTATTTTGTTATGCATATACCGCTTTCACTTGGATTAAGGCTGTACCAGAATACAATGCGTCCATCTTCCAGAACACCAAGAATATGTGTTCCCGCTGCTTTAACAGAAATAACATTTTCTTCAACCACTTGGGTATTTAAGTCAAGACGATTAATATGAAATATATTATTAGTGTTGTCGTTAGCGTCCCATTTGTGAGTAATAATGGCTCCGTGATTCTGACCTATATAACAATAAGCTGGTTCCCTAATAAAACCTGTATCGCCGGTATTTTCAAGCTTGATTTCATTCACAGCCTCAGTCTCAAAATCAAAAGTTTGCTTTTCGTCATAAATAGGTGCATTTATATTAAGGAGGCCTGTATCATACCAGATACTCTCGGTAGAACTCTCTCCCCATGCTAAAATTGTTGATGTACCCTTATCAATATCACAGATAGTATAACCTGTACTATAATCATAACCTGTCATGGTAGTTATAACCTTTTTATCATTTGCAACAAATCTGGGAATACGGTGATAAGCCTTGTTAAACACTTTATTACCTGCAATTTTAGCCGTTTCAGCAAGCAGCTTTTCGCTACTGTCAATTGTATCAAACAGCTTTATTCCTGCCGTATCAGAATAGGCGATTTTTGTTAGGTCACTTGAAATATCGTAGCCGCCAAAATAAATATCCGCAATACCATTTTTATCATATTTAGGCTCTCGGTTAATTAGCTCTGCAATTGGTTTGGGTAGTGGTATTTCATCCAATTGTTCAAGATTTTTATTAACCGTTATTATTTTATTCTTAAAGCGCACTACGATCTTGTCACCTGTCAGCTTAACACCAAATTCCCTAAAGTTGTCACTGAATTCAAGTTTCTTTTCCACAATAAATGTTTGCGTGTTAACAAGCAGAAGTGAAGCAGTTCTTTCTTTTTCATAGGAGGCATATGCCAAAATCAAGCTGCCGTCTACCTCACCAATCATTGAAAGTTCTTCCATTCCCCCCTCAAAGCCTGTGATCTTGTCAAATCCATTATAATCGCCGGTCAAGGAGACAAGATGGTTATTTATATAATCCCATCTACCACTGGCAAAAAATAAACTGCCATCTTCACGCTTTTTTAAGGTAAGGGTTTTAGTCAATTCAACCCTGTTGGTCTTGGATGAGTCATATATATCCATTACTGCCGTAATTGTACCATCGCCGTTTCTGGTTACCTTTCCCAGTTGATGACTCCAAGAATTTTTATTAGTGTATGAAGGACGATGCTCATTCCCAAAATTAAAAGTGAAGGACTGTTTTTCAAGATCATAGTTACCATCGAAGATTTTTGATATATCCAGGCTGGTCAGGTCAAAATAGCGTTGTGTATATTCAAGAAGCGTATTAAGAGGCAGTAATCGAAGGCTACTTTCCTTATCTGCCAAAGGCAGACTTTCCTTACCATACTCATCTATGTATTTTAACCAGCAGAATTTTGCTACATAATTCGGGTCAATCTCATTAGCGGAATTAAACTCACGGGCATTACATACCGTAGTGATTGAATCATAAATATATTCCTGCCAAAGTTTTTCAAGCTCAACAGGATCGGTTATCTCACCAATTTCCCATTTTGTATCTTGATTTTGTACAGGAATTGAAGTTTCTGGTGCAGGTTGTTCAGGTGAATCCGGCATACTGTTATTACATCCAGATGTAATACTCAGTATAAAAACAACTGCTAGAATAAGAATTGAAATATTTTTAATTCTCATAAAATAACACCTACTTATAATATAGTTGATGGTTCTTTTCGTCATAATGAGATGTATTGGTACATCCAACTAGCAAAAATATCATTACCAGAAGCGGTATAATCTTGATAATTACATTCCTCATAGTTAAGCCTCCAATAATTTTATGTAGCAATGCGTAAGTGTCAGGAATGGACTTGTTAGTCTTAATATCCCTTGACAGCTTTAATTATTTTCTTAGGAGCCAGTATTTTTCTAAAAAGACTCCTATCCCAATTCCAAAGGTATAAGCCAATAAATCACTCCATAAAAAGCCAAACCCCAGAACCAAAGCACCCAAGGTAGTTTTTCTCAAGGCATTAATCCATGGCTCTTGATAAAGCTGACTAAATTCTATAGCATAGGAAAACAAAATGGCTGAAGTGGCCGTAAAAACAGTGCTGGACCTCCTAAAAATAAAGCCCATGATTAAAAAAATCATCAGGGCCCAAAACACATCCCCTAGATATAAATTGACGATCTGGGGCATATAGGCTGATAATACCCTAGAACCCAAACCTAGCCCCATCACTAAGAAAACCAAAATAATAAATCGTATGCGGCTCCGTCCTTTGTCCATAAATATCGTTATTCCCTTCTAATCTTTTAGTACTCTCGCCTTTGCTCTAACTATATCAAATATGTCTTCCGGTTGTGTACCTTTCGCATTAATCTGAACAACTACATCTCCGTACAATACACTAAAATGCATTCGATAGCCCGTGTTGTCATTTACAGTAAAACTGCCGAGGATGAAGCACGAATTGTAGATTTATCCAGCGTGACATATCTCATTCCGGCATCGTATTCTACTAGGAGCAATTACTGGAACACTGGTATCTGCACCTCTTCAAGTGTTTGATATTTGGATACACAAACGTGGAATGACCGATGTAGCCTATGGTCCCTCTGCCGCCTAATTTGTTATCTGATGCCGCGGCAAAGACTTACCCAAATGTTTTAGTTAATTCAATCTATTTCTTTAATTCTTTCAAAGAATAAACGGTTCCCCGCCACTCAATACCACCTCGACTTAGAGCCTTTACAGTGGAATTTATTACTGCTCCAAGGTACAACAATGCTGATATAGGATGAAATAAAACATAACTACGGGAGATATCAATAAACTTTGATAATTGATTATAGACTGCAAACATACTGAGGAGAGAAATACTGCACAAGGCTCTTGCCCAAACTGGGCCAAAGAACAGACCAGCAAAAGGGTAGACATTCGTAACTAAACTAAATAAGCATAACCCTATTACGGCTAAAACCCTATAGTTCAAAGAGGCAAATAAGTTTTTTTCAAAGCCCTTCAGAGCAGTAAAGAGGTTCGCATACCATTTTACTGTAATAAAGCCTTTACTCGGCAATCCGAAACCCTGTTTGTATCCCTTATTTACCACTAGTGTCCCTAATGACATATCATCAAGGGGTTGTAATGCTATCACTTCATAGCCGCCAATTTCATTGTATACTGATTTTTTTACTAAGTTAAATGCACCCACTCCCACTTTCTTGGTAAACATAACCGTAGCTGTAACTGCAAATACAAAGTACGCAAGAAAAGCGCGGTAGAAAACACCTCCATAATACAAATCAGGAGCAATTGTTAAGTGATCGAGCATGTGTTCCAATGCATAACCAACTGTTTTCTTTATACTTCTGGGGGAGAACATAACATCGGCATCAGTAAAAAGCAACCACTCGCCCTCTGCCTCTTTCACTCCCTGATACATAGCATGGTTTTTACCTAACCAGTTTGGAGGTAAATCATAAATAGTTATAACTTTCAGTTGAGGGTACTGACCTTTAAGCTTCTCTAAAACCGCCCCTGTGTTATCTGTAGAGCGATCATTCACTACGATTACCTCTAAATGAGGGTAATCTTGACTGATTAACTGTCTAACTGCCTGATCAATGGATTCTTCTTCATTACAGGCTGGAATAATTACTGATACTGAAGGATAAATTGCTTCATCATTCGAACAATCAGTTACCCTGAAAACAGGTAGTGTTTTCATATATCTAAACCATAGCACGCTTATACTTAGCCAGTATAGGGCGGAAATTAAAGCGAATGCCAAAATAAGAACATTCATATCTTTTTCTCCTCCTTCGAAATTCTTCTAACCGTAGAACATTCTAGTCCGCACATCCCTACCAACTATCTCTTTGTATAGTTGGAACCTATAGTATCTCCCAAGTTCCTAATACTTCTCTCCATACATGCCA
>JUEF01000153.1 GCA_000802045.1 Peptococcaceae bacterium BICA1-8 | reverse complement strand
TTAAATTCATTAGGTACTATTTTTGTAATATCATGGCCTAGAACCATACCTACTGCATCCTGCACTCTAACCTTATTCATCTCTACTATTCTCCTTTATATAGCGCTGTGCCAGTAAATAGTCATTAGGAGTATTTATATTAGAAAAGCTAGCATCATCTTTTATTTCAACATAACAGGTTTTCACAAGGTCATATAATCTGATAACCTTACTTATATTTTCTTTTAAGAGCTGTTCGATAAACGGAATACAATCTCTGGTATAAATAGCTGTTAAAGGCTGGTATTTTCCGTCCATCATTGGTACAACTACCTGACAATCAGTCTGGTTTAATAATAGCTTATTAATAATATCTGTTGTTACAAAAGGCATATCACAAGGAATTACAAAGTTATTTAAGTACTTTGAATGAATTAAACCGGAATGAATCCCCGCAAGAGGCCCCATCCCAGGATAATAATCTTTAACTACTGTAACATCTAAAAATTCATAATTTTTCATTTCATTTGTTACCACAATTATCTCATTTATTCCAGCTTTTTTTCCCATTTTAATTATGCGTTCAATTAATGTAAGTTCACCCAACTCTAAAAACGCTTTATTTTTACCCATTCTACTACTTTTACCACCAGCTAGAATAATAATGCCTGTACTTTTTAAATCAACTGCCATTTGTTAAGCCTCCGCTTTTAAAAATTGCGAAATCCTTCTTGAAACATAAAAATATCCTTGCCTCAAGGAGACAAGGATATACTACACCCTTATATTTTCTCCTTTCCAAAATGTGGAGGCACAGCCGTTTCCAACTATACCCCGTGAGTAAGTTACTCAGTTCTTTATTCCTTAGACTTAACCGTAGGAACAAAGACTCGGAGAATCAAAATTTAGTTTTTTATTGTTTTTAGGAACCTAGCTTTTCTTTTCTTCTTGTGGTATATCATCCTTATCATCGTCTATAGAAGTTGCTTTTTTAAACTCTTTGAGACTCTTTCCTATTGCCCGCCCTACTTCAGGTAATTTTCCTGGACCGAAAATAATAAGTGCTAACGCAAGAATCAAAATTAGCTCTGGAAAACCAACATTAGGTAGAAATCCAAACATATTTATGCACTCCTTTTATCTTAGTCTCCATTAGCATACTGGGACATTTCTTAATCTGTTTGTCCCCATAATATCACTAAACTGCGGGCTTATCAATAGGGTGTTTAGTAACTAGAAGCTAAAGTTTCCCTCTTTGTCAATTACTATTCTATTGTTTAGATAAAAGGCGTTCTGGTAACCTAAAGCAACTATTTTATCAATTACACTAGCAGCTCTTGCCCCGCTGGCACAGTGGATTAAAAGTGGTGTGTTTTTATCTGCAGGCAGTTGAGCTGCTATTGCCTGAGGGTCTGGAATAATATCTGCACTAGAAATATGCAACGAACCCTTAATAGCACCACTTTCTCTTTCACCAGCAGTTCTTACATCAAGCACAACATAACTACCGGTCATTTTTGCCTGCCACTCACCAGGGGTTAAACTGCGATTTACTTCACCTTTAACGGCAACATCAAAGGCAACACCACTTGATTTTGTACCAAATACAGGCAATTTGGCTTCAGTCCAAGACGGCATACCACCGGCAAACACCTTAACGTTTTGATACCCATTACTTGTAAGAATATTTGCAACAGCATGGCTTTTCCCGCAGAAGAATCCGCCACAATAAGCGATAATTTCCGTAGTTTTATCTTCTGGCATGGAAGCTAAGAATTTTGCAGCAAATAAATCATCGGGGGTAGGAATAGAGTTAGGTATATGCCCATCAAAATAAGATTTATAAGGACGGGTATCTAATATTAAGTAGGGCTTTTTCTCAGCATTATTGATATTATTTTCAGTCAATAAGCTCCCAACATAATCTTCTGTAGTTACTAGATAACTGCCTGCTTCCTTCCATGCCGGCTCACCCTCTTGATAGTTAAAAACATTATTATAGCCCATTTCCTGAGCTTTATGGGCAGATTTAGGACTAAGACCACAGGCTAAACCGCCACAATAGAAGTATAATTTTTTATCTTTATCTTCCGGCAGTAAATTACTGTATTTATCCCATTCATCAAAGGGGATGTTAATTGCTCCAGGTATATGACCCTCATCATATTTAGACTTAGGTCTGGAATCCACTAAGACAAAATCCCACTCAGGATGGGGCTGGTTATACGAAGTTCTTTGACTGACTACCTTTGCATCCTTAATAAGCTTAACCATAAATTCAGTCTCAACATATTGTAGATTGGGATCCATAGGTAGGGGTTTTGACCCTTCCGCCGTTGGTGCTTCTACTACTGCATTTGCATCAGCTTTTACATCTTCTACTTTTGCCTTCGGCTCAGGGGCCTGCTGTTCATTTGCGGCACATCCGGAAAGAATCAGCATAAACACCAGCAAACCGATTAATAATATTTTAACAAAATTCTTTTTCATACACACCTCTCCCTTTAAGTATATTATTGTTTTTCCAGATACTTTTCCTCTTCCTTAATAACCTTTTTAAGAACATCTACAACATAGAGGTAAAATTTCACCTCATTTGTTTTGCTTAATGCCTCCTCAAAATCCCCTAGCCAATCAAAATGATCCTTGAGAAAAGCCTTGCATTCCTCTAAAGACCGCTCTTTAATCATGAAAGCATATAATTCTAGAAGTATTGTCAAATGATCCGGCATCTGAGCATACTCTTCTGGTATTTGGAGCTGAAAATGCTCAAATAAATGCAAAATATGTAGGGCAGAGTCTCCCATAACATAGCCTTTACTATTAGCTATCGGAATTTGAAAGGAAGTGTCATTTGTCCATACCTTATAAACTGACTCTACCGGTACAGCAAAAGGTGCAGTGATCCCTAAAAATGATCTACTGTACTCTGCTCGTAATCCCTTAAAGTCACCTACCCAAAAAGTAAATTGAGGAGTATCCAATTCATAGTTAACAGCTTTAAAAAGCTTTGCTAATTGTTTATCAACATCACTGCTAATGATATTGTTATAAAAATCTTCTGTTGGATACTTATAAAACTCCGCCAAAATTAAAAATATTTCTTCTACTACTTCCTTCCTTTTCATAACCGAAGCTTCCACTGTAAATCCTCCTGTTACGCTTCCACTTTAACCAGAGTAGTCTTAGTAGATGCTAGATTTTCTTGGTGTTGATGAATATCAACAACGACATCTAAATTAAATTTTTTCTCACCCAACATATATAAGAAAATTGTTGCACCTATTGCTCCTAGTATTAAAGCCCATTCTGACCATCCAGGTACATAAGCGTTATATCCTGTAATTTGTAATCCTTCAATCATTTCCAGAGGAATAATTTGACCACTTAGCACAAAGTCCAGCCGCATAAACAGAACACCCAGCATAGTAAGAATAGATGCAAACATAACCTTTACAGGCTGAAAGCTATATTTTATTAATAGAAATAAGGGTAAAAATATTCCTAAAATAATTTCCATTAACCAGAATTTTAATCCAAGTGGCCCAGCTAACAAAGCAATTGCAGCTCCAGCTTTGCCAGGTATTCCCCCATAAAGGCTGGTTAATATCTTCCAGAAGGTAAAAATTACTGTTATGAAAAGTGCACCAGCTAAAATTTTTCCTAGATTTCTTACAATATTTTCTCCCTGGTAGATCACCGTTCTACCCTTTTGACCAACAAAGTAAAAGACGATAGATAGGATAGCCGCCCCAGACAATATCGCAGTCAAAATCATATATAAAGAATAATACGGACCCTGCCAAAAAGGACGGGAGTGCAGCATTCCAAAGACTACCCCTAGATTACTTACCGCTGCCAGCTTTGTTATCAATGCAATATTAGCTATAGGTTTAACTTTTTTATGATCTTCTTTAAGACTGTAGTAAAATTCAGCAAAAAGTAATAATAAATACAGACCATATAAGGCACCCATCCACCAGATAGGAGATTTAATATTAGGTGATAACAAAATATAAATCATATTTAGTGGGTTAGCCAATTCTAAGGCTAATACTCCAAATCCACAAAGTAAAAGAATTATGGAAATCAAAAGGGCTCTTTTCCCCAATAATTCAAATCGTTTAATACCAAAGACATGTCCTAAGGATGAAATAAGCCCAACCCCGGTACTTGATGCAGCGAAAAATACATATCCTGCGATAAGGATACCCCAAGGCACCTGGTTATTGTTGCCCATAACGTGTTCGCCATTTATTAAAATATTAATTGCTCCTGCCGCACCAATACAGACTAAAATTAATGATGCCGTCAACCATTGTTTCTTAGCAAACATACATTCCCTCCTTTCTATTTTCTAACATAAAATATCCGAGGTCTGGTACCTTTCTCCGGCAGTAGTTGGTAAACTGCCTTTTTAGCCATTACTTTACTTATTTTACTTTCAGGATCATCTAAGTCACCAAATATTCTAACCTCATTCATACAGGTACTGACACAAGGAGGCATTTTACCCTCAATAATATATTCAGCACAAAATCTGCATTTCTCGGGTATTCCGTCATAATTAATTTGCCGCACACCATAGGGACAGGCAACCATACAATATTTACAGCCAATACATTTTTCACTGTCAATTAAAACCAGTCCGTCAGTCCGTTTATAGGTAGCACCAGTAGGACATACATCTCTACAGGGTGGATTATCACAGTGCATACATTGTATTGGTGTAATTTCCCATTTGGTATTAGGATATGTTCCCTTCTCGTTATGCTCTAATCGGTTATAATACCTTTCCGGAGGGAGCTGCCACTGCATCTGACAAGCAATACGGCAGGCATTACATCCCGTACAGCGTGAAGCATCTATCAGCATTGCAAATCTGGCCACTAGCTAATCCCCCCTTTACTAACCTTAACAACTACTTCCTGCCCCATTACAGATCCCGATAAAGGTTCTACCCGGGCGGGAATAAAATCGTTGTAGTTTATACCTTGTTGGTATGCCGTTTTTAGCTTTTCTGAGAATCCGCCGTAAGGAGAAGGTATCCATACACAATCTGGGTGCAATAATTCTGTTACTTTTACATTAACTGTTTTCACAGCTTTTTCAGAAGATATAGTGACCAAGTCACCGTTTTTAATCCCTAGCTTTTCAGCTCGCCCTTTATTGATCCACATCCAGGTACCGTTATACTTATCTGATATTGCCATAAGATATGGATTATTACCGGTAAAATTATGAGAATGCCAGGGTTGCTTACCATGAATTAGTCTAAATTCATCCTCACCTTGAGGCATAACTAATGGAGGTACCCAGGTAGCTACTCCCGGTCTGCCGTATAGCTTAAAAGCACCAATGGAGAACTCAATTTTACCCGTAAAGGTATTTAAAGCAGGCTTACCATCCTTAGTGGGAAAAACAGGCTTAACATTAGCAGGAAATTCAATACAGCCAGTTTCCATTAAAATATCTGGAGATATTCCTAAAGGCTTAACACTAGCCTTGATTTCATCCTCAACTGTAAAAGGATATAGGTTATAATAACCGGCTGCAGCAGTTATTCCCTTAAGCATATCTAAAAGAGCGAGCGTATTGTGTACTGGTTTAATTGCCTGTCTTCTGACTGCGATTTGTGGATTATCATGGGCGATAAATCCTGAAACAACTTTAGGCGGTTCTGTTCTTTCCAGATAATAACTTTCTGGCAGTATATAATGGGCTGTATGCAAAGATGTTTCATTCCAATCAACGGGAATACTAACAACCAATTCCGCATCTTTTAATCCTTTTTGATATTCCGGGTCAGGAGCAGTTCGTAGAGGGTTATAATGATAGATGAATAATGCTTTAACCCTACCCTTTTTAATTAAATCAGGGACTATTTGGGGGATACCCCTACTTGGTTCTACTGTGGGATACTCCTCCTCCACACCTGCCCCATCGGCTCTTGGCCCTTTTTCCGGAGTCTCTCTTGCAGGTGTTTCTACATGACCTAAAGAAATACTTGCACCAGGCATCAACCCACCCACTTTGAACATATTACCCAGTAAAGCATTCACAACTACATTCATCATAGCTATTTGAGTACTATTAGCATAATGGGCATGCAAACCATGATAGCCGGAATCCAAAAAGGCTTTAGGTGCGTTTAAAGCCATATCACGGGCAATCTCCCGTATTTTATCTGCAGGAATACCAGTAATTTCTGCGGCTTTATCAGCAGTAAAATCTTTATTGGCACTCCAAAATTCCTCAAAGCCGTATACATAATTAGCAATAAATGACCTAACATAAAGCTTTTCAGAAATCAAAGTATGGGCAATACCTAAGAAAAAGGCTAAATCTGTACCAGGGCGAATAGGTACCCACTCATCAGCAATAATAGCTAATTCACAATACCTAGGATCAACAACTACGATCTTTGCTCCCCGTTCTTTAGCTTTGGTAATGCGATTCATTGCCCCTGGAATTATTCCGCCGGCAAAATTTCGTCCTACAAATAACATATAGTCAGCATTATCAAAATCAGAATTAAGTGTTGTTCCTACCATCCGATCCCACACATTTGTTTTTGAAGAGAAGCAGGTAGCATAGTGAGTAACATAATTAGAAGAACCTATCTCATCTAAAAATGTGTTGGCATAATGTTCTTTACCACCATGCCCTAGCCACATAACAGAATTGCCACCACTTTCATTAATTATCTTATACAACTTATCACCTATTTCTTCAAAAGCCTGGGGCCAAGATATAGGCTCAAAACTATTATCGTCAACTCGTTTCATAGGTTGAGTCACCCGGCCTAAGCCATAAACATCTGCTGCCATTCCATGACCGCGAGCACACAGCCGTCCAGAAGATTTTAAATCAATAGGATTACCTTCTACCTTCCACACTCGGCCATTTTTGACATAAACATATTTGCTGCAAGTACTAGAACAACCATTACACATAGTTGGTATTCGTGTCACTGGTGCCAATTCTGCAGCTTTAGTATAATCTCCAAAATTCATCATTAATGGTAAGGAGCTTGCTAAACCTGCTAATGCTGAAGCTTTTAAAAAGGTTCGTCTACTTATTTTGATCACTTAATTTCCTCCTTTCACTAACCGCTACAGGTTGCTGGTGCACTGTCAGTTTTGGGTTGATAATTTAATTGCTCTGTTGGAAGATTTTTAACGTTCTCACAACTAATTCCTTGGATACCTGTTATTTCTTCATTACCATTCCAAACTCTGATACCATCCTTTAAAGCCGTAGCACTATACCCTAATTGAACAAGTAAACGTACTGCTTGACTAGCATCATGACCGTCATAACCTATAAGAATTAACTTTTTATCACTAGGCAGCTTTTTTAGATTTTCCATTTGGACTAATTGTTGGAAAGGAATATTTATGCTTCCGCTAATATGTCCATTGTGATAATGCTGGTTAGCACGAATATCCACAAGAAAATAATTATTAACTTCTGCTGTATCCACTATTCTTTCCTTAACCTCTGAAGCTAGGATAACCGGGGCATAATTGTCTTTAATATATTCTTCAGAAACTTTAAGTAAAAGGCTAGTTTCATCTGTTATTCCTTCTGTGATAGTAGGCAGAGAATTTTCGATAATTTCTTTATTATTTTCGGTTACTAAGGGATAATCTAAGGTTTCACAAGCTAAAGAAGTACTGCCAATTATGCTTTCATATGTAGACCAGCCTGCCAGCCCATTTTCTAAAGCAACCACATCAAGCCCTAGCATTCCCCAAAAAGCTGCAGTTTGACTAGAGGTATGTCCTGAATAACAAATTAAAACAATCTTTTTATCCTTTGGTAATAACTCTATTTTTAGTTGTTTCCAAGTGTCAGCATAAGGGATGTTAACCGAGCCGGCAATATGGGCAGCGGCATAGTGGCTCCCACCTCTAATATCAACCAAGTAATAACCTGGATCATTACCTAAAATAACTTTTTCATAAAGTTCTTGGGCAGAGATACTGATGGGTTTATTTTGTTTTAGGAATTCTTCTGCTTTTTCTCGTATTATCTCAAATTCACTATATGTGTTATCATCGTTTTCTGTTGTGTCGATTTGCAAATTACCTTCAGCAGCTTCATTGTTTTGGCCAGGTATATTAGCTGCACAACCAACTACAAGAAGAATAAGAAAAATTAGTACTAAATAAATTAATGACCTGAACTTATACTTTCTCATGCTTTCCCTCCTTTGTGAAAATAATTGTTTCCAATTATTATTATATAATAATAAATTGATTCCTCCGGCAATAAATTATCAACTCCTTTTTAATCGTACAAGTTTCTCATCTTTACATCACTTTTATGTAATATATTGTTTTGCTAATATATATTCTATAAGAAGCTCATTTATCCTTTTAATATATTAGTATTTTTTATGTTTTTTAAAAGTTTTTATAAAAGAAAATCCATCAAAATACTCTGAATTAATATAAAAAAAGAGAGTGATAATTGATAATCACCCTCTTTAGCTTAATTAACTTAAACCTTTTCGATTTTCACTGCGCAAACTTTTAATTCCGGTATTTTGCAGTGTTCATCTAGAGCCTTATTAGTTAGAATATTAGCTGCACCCTCAGCATAGTGGAAAGGCATAAATACTACATTATCATTAACAATATCCACTACTTTAGCTTTAGTTATTATATTTCCTCTACGTGATGCTACTCGTATCATTTCACCATCATTTATACTTAGAGCATCGGCTGTCTTAGGACTAATTTCAATATAGCTTTCCGGTGCTTTTTGATTCAAGCCTTCTTCCTTGCCTGTCATCGTCCTAGTATGATATTGATATAAAATTCTACCAGTCGTTAAAATCAGTGGGTATTCAGCATTTGGTGTTTCTGCAGGTTCCCGGTAGCTAATAGGCATAAATAAACCTTTTCCTCGGGTAAAATGCTTCTGATGCAGATATTTTGTCCCAGGATGCTCCGTATTTGGACAAGGCCACTGTAGCCCTTCTTCACTGATCCGATAGTAATTAATACCACCATATTGAGGAGTCAATTGAGCTATCTCTTCCATTATTTCCTGGGGATGTTGATAATTTGCTAGATAACCTAGTCTATTCATAATTTCCATAATGATAACCCAATCTGGTTTAGCATTATCTTTCGGCTCTATAGCTTTTCTAACCAACTGAACCCGTCGTTCTGTATTTGTAAAAGTTCCATCTTTCTCAGCAAAGCTTACCGCTGGCAAAACAACGTCAGCGAACTGCGCAGTCTCAGTTAAGAATATATCCTGGACAACCAAAAAATCTAAATTTTCTAAGGTCTTTTGAACATGATTAATATCAGGATCAGATATCATAGGATTTTCACCCATAATGTATAGCAATTTAATCCCAACTGCCTGATCTAATATATCCGATAATGTTAAACCAACATTATCGGAAAGTTTTACACCCCATGCTTTTTCAAACTTTTCCTGGTTAACAGGGTCATTCACTCTTTGATAGCCGGGATAAACATTAGGTAAAGCACCTACATCACATGCACCCTGCACATTGTTCTGTCCCCTTAGTGGATTTACTCCAGCCCCTTCTTTACCTATGTTTCCGCATAATAAGGCCAGATTAGAAATACTCATTACATGCTCAGTCCCTGAACTATGCTGAGTAATGCCCATAGCATAGTAAATAGCTCCTCTTTTCCCACCTGCATAAATACGAGCAGCTTTCTTTATATCCTCAACACTAACATCACAGATTTGAGCAGCTTGTTCAACAGAAAAATCTGCTATTACTTCTTTAAGTTTATTAAAGTCTTCTGTTCTGGAATTAACAAATTCCTCATCATAAAGACCTTCATCTAAGATTACCTTAATTAACCCATTCATAAGAGCTACATTTGACCCGGGCTTAATTTGCAGAAATACATCGGCATCATTTGCCAAATCAATTCTTCTAGGCTCAGCCACAATAAGCTTAGCTCCATTTTTTCGAATTGCCTGGCGAATTTTTGCTCCAATTACAGGATGAGTTTCCGTTGTATTAGAACCAGTTACAAATATTACATCAGCCAATAATGCCTCTGCAATGCTGTTAGTCATTGCACCACTACCCAAAGTGTTAGCCAAACCAGCAACTGTTGAGGCATGGCAAAGACGGGCGCAATGATCAATATTATTTGTTCCGACTACTGCTCTAAATAACTTTTGCATTAAATAATTTTCTTCATTTGTACATCTTGCTGATGATAAGCCGGCTAAAGCATCACTACCGAACTTTTCTTTAGTTTCAATTATTTTTTCAGCAATTAACTGGTAAGCTTCATCCCAGGTTGCTTCTTCAAAAACGCCGTTTTTCTTAATCAGCGGATTTTTAAGCCGATCTGGATGATTTATAAAATTATACCCAAAACGACCTTTGACACAAAGTAAGCCGTCATTAGGTACTTTAAAGGCTGGCTTTATCTCAACTACCTTATTTCCTTTTACCATAAGCTCCATTTGACAGCCTACCCCACAATAAGGACAGGTGGTTTGAACAGTTTTAAGCTCACCATAACTAAATTTTTCTTTTCTTTTAGGTACTAGAGCCCCAGTGGGACATACAGCCACACAATTTCCACAGGATACACAGGTTGACTCCTCAATATTCTTCTCAAAGGGAGGAGTAACATGGGAAGCAAATCCCCTTTCTACTAAACCTATTGCATCAGTACACTGCAGCTCGGAACAAACTAGTACACATTTTCTACATAAAATACATTTGTTTAAATCAACACTATAAAACGGATTAGAAACATCAATTTCATAAGTACTTCTCTCACCTACATAAGTACTGCCTGTAATATTATATTTTTGACATAAATACTGTAAAGTACAGTTGCCTGATTTATCACATGTTAAACAATCCAAAGGATGATTAGATAGCAGTAAATTAATAATTTCTTTTCTAGCCTCAACAACTAAATCACTCTCAGTCCAAACATTCATACCTTCAAAAACAGGCGTAGAACAAGCAGTCTGAAGGCTCCTCGCCTTTTCAACCTCAACTACACATATTCTGCAAGTTCCGTGAGGCTTTAACCGCGGGTCATGACAAAACGTAGGAATCTCTATTTCCAGCATCCGAGCAGCTTCTAATATTGTTGTCTCTTCCGGCACATTTACAATCTGCCCATTTATTTTCAAAGAAACCATTGTATCCCTCCTATGTTGAAATATTTATAATTATTCTAAGAATAATTTTTAATCCTAATTTTTCAAATATACTTTATATTATAACTTATTAAGCCAAATATAAAAAGACCGTTTAAAAAAAGCATTTAAACGGTCTAGAAATTTATTATAAACAATTTATTAAATATACTTAAAATGATGTTCTAAATATTCAAAAATCAATAAAAATAAAGAACCTGTTGGGCTGGTCAAAAGTAGTGATTAGCTAGGCGCAGGGAGGGGTCAAAACCGGAGGCGTACAGAGGTACGTTGAGGATTTTGATCCCTCCCTGCAACAACGCTAAGCGCTGCTTTTCACCAGCCCTTTCTTATCTAGCGCATTCGCCGCCTTTACCACTGAGTATCTCCAGCCCATGCTCCAGCACCGGCAAAAATACATCCAAACATTCAGCTACAGCCTTAGGGCTTCCGGGTAAATTAATTATTAAGGTATTACCCCTTATTCCCGCAGTTCCTCTAGAGAGCATTGCTTTAGGTGTAATTTGATAGCTTTGCCACCTTATAGCTTCAGGAATACCCGGCACCTGTCTTTCAATCACTTCCATTGTTGCTTCAGGAGTCACATCCCGCGAGCTAAAACCTGTACCACCGGTTGTTAAAATTAAATCCACCTTTTCTATATCGGCAAGCTCAATAAAAGCTTTTCTTAACACTTCCTTATCATCAGGTACAACTCTGTAATCAGCTACATCTGCTAAGGGACGAAGTTTAGCCATGATTACTTCGCCACTTTTATCTTCCCGTTCTCCTCTAGCACCCTTATCACTTGCAGTAATAACAGCTAATCTATAAGAAGGTAACAGCTCTATAATATCCTCCACATTAACTTTACCGCCTTTTAATACCTCAGCAAAAATCCCTTCCTTTGGCATAACACAATCCCCAGCCTGGTAATAAATCGCACAACGATTGTGGCACTCTTTACCAATCTGCGTAACTCTTAAAACTGCTTCCCCCATCTTAAAGCGGGTGCCAATAGGCAGATTAACGAGATCTATCCCTTGGGTAGTAATATTCTCGGCAAAATCACCTGGTCCTACATCGAGTCCCATCTTTACCATTTTTTCTATACTTTCTATAGCCAACAAGCTTACCTGTCTGTGAGCAAAACCTGCATGGGCATCACCTTCTAAACCTAAATCAACTAGTAAGTTGCTTTGACCTACATTTTTTTTACGCATTCCTTTTTGGGGGCTAGTACAAACTGCCACTATTTTAGCCATTTATTCTCCCTCCCTCTCATAGATACCACTTTTACCGCCTGTCTTTTTGACTAGGCGAATATTATTAATAACCATATTTTTATCTACGGCTTTACACATATCATAAATTGTCAGAGCAGCCACATTTACACCAGTAAGAGCTTCCATTTCCACACCTGTCTGACCCTTTATTTTCACCCGACATTCAATATTAATCCTACTATTCTGCTGGTCTAGACTAAAATCAATATTAACTGAACCAATATTTAAGGGATGACACATAGGAATTAAGCGACTTGTTTCTTTGACGCCCATTATAGCAGCAACCCTGGCTACAGCCAAAACATCCCCTTTAGCCATTTTTCCCTGTGCTACCAGCCCAAAAGTCTCTTTTTCCATCCACACTTCTCCACAAGCAATAGCCTCTCTAGTAGTTTCGACCTTATGGGTAACATCAACCATACGGGCTTGTCCATCCTGATCAAAATGGGTTAATTCAAATGAATAGCTTTCCTGCATACTTTTTTTTATAAATTTATTCTCCAGCAGGTCAGCTATTCCTTCCACATCATTTAGGTCATAGCAGGGCACTGAAACTTTAAAGTTTGATACATCTGTCACAACTGCAATTAAATCCTGTAATGAAGAACAAATTTCCGTCCCTTTTTCTCCTCGGACTATCTCAATCTTAGGCTGACTTCCTCTTTTATTGCCTTCAACTAAGATAATATCTACTTCTTCAAAGATGTTTGCTACTTTCAGTAAATCTTGACGTACACTTGTTTTTTGGATTACAGCATACTTATCTGGACCTATTAGTGCAGTGACCCTTGCTCCGGCTTGGGCATGCCTCCAGCTATCTTTACCTGGCTTATCTATCTCAAAACCATGTGCATCATTCTTAATAGTCCCTACTCGGATTTCCCTTTCGGTGAGCTTTTTAATAAGTTTTTCTAAAAAAGTAGTTTTACCTGTACCAGAGCAAGCGGCAACTATCGAAACTATAGGAACTCTTCCCATATCCTAACCTCCAATCTGAGCCATTGAACGGACATAACCTTGCTCACTACCCTGTGTTTGAGTATTCATCTGATGTTTTTCATGCTTGAGACTCAAACCCTGTTTAATTAAGCTTTGTAATGTAAGAGGGTTCTTAAGAGCCCCCCTAATATTAATCTCTTCCTGCCAATAGAGACAAGGCTTAAACTTTCCGTCAGCCGTTAAACGGAGTCTGGTACAGGAAGAACAAAAATGACAGCTAACAGGGTTAATAAAACCGATTGTACCTTGGGCTCCATGAATCCGCCATGTTTCAGCAGTTCCATTTCCGACAATACCCTCCTCAGGATTTAACCTAAATCCTAAAGCAGCCGCTTTTTCTTTTACAGCATTTAAAGGAAGGTACCTCTTCGACCACATTTGATCATGACCATCTAAAGGCATATATTCGATAAACCGAACATGAATTGGATCATCTAGTGTCAATTTTAAGAAATCATATATTTCTCCATCATTTATTCCCGCCATTAAAACAACATTAATCTTTATTGGTGTTAAACCCTTTATTAAGGCACTATTAATGCCCTTTAAAACATTTTCTAAACTACCAACACGAGTAATCCTTTTATATAGCTCCGGTTTTAAAGAATCTAGGCTTATGTTTACCCTTTTTAAGCCATTATCCATTAATTTATCAAGCATTGGTCCTAATAATTCCCCGTTGGTAGTGAGGGCAATATCTTCAATTCCTGATATTTTACTTAAACTACCAATGAGATTCTCAACACCCTTTCTAACTAAGGGTTCCCCACCAGTTATTCGAAGCCGCCTCAAACCTAGGGGAGCAAGGACTTCTACAAAGCCAGTAATTTCCTCATAAGTGAGAATATCGTTATGGTCTAGAAGCTTTATTCCATCTTCACCCATACAATAAATACAGCGTAAATTACACCTATCAGTAATGGATATTCGTAGATAGTCATGCTTTCTACCGTAATTATCTTCTAAATTCATTTTTCTCCCTCCTAGTTTTGAGCATCCCTTGGTGAAACTTCCTCCCAAATAATTTGGCCCGCAGATCTAGTACTATAGCCCCCTAAAGCTTCTATCTGTTTTTCGAAACTAGATGATTGGATAATACCTAATAATATCTGACCCTCATGAGAATCCAGAAAACTTTTACGCATTAGAAGGTCATAGCGTTCTTCACCGATTGGTATAAAGTCTAAATTATAAATAAAGGCTGCTGATTTAATCCCTATACCCACATCAGCTGTACCACTTTTCACGGCAGCTGCTACTCCCAAATGGGAAAATTCTTCCCGGGTATAACCTTTGATAGAACTAGGATTTATTTTTTTAGTCCGTAATAAATGATCAAAAAGTATCCGTGTTCCAGCTCCCTTTTGACGGTTAATCATTAATAAATTTCCACTAACAATATCTTCAACCTTTTGGATATTTTTAGGATTTCCTGGGGGTAAAATAAAGCCCTGTTCCCGAAAAAGCAAATTAACCAATACCAGATCAATATCTTTTAAAAACTTTTTGATATAGGGGATATTATATTCTCCGGTTTCAACATCCAAAAGGTGCATACCTGCTGCATGGGCTTCCCCTTTCTGGATAGCCAACAAGCCTCCCATACTACCTACATGGGATGAGGATAAAAATAAGCCTTCTGATAATTTTCTAATTTCTGTAGCAAGTATATCTAAAGTAAGATCATGACTGCCTACAATAACTATTGTATTTTTAACTTCTTCCTTTGGCCGATAAAGTTCTAGCTCTACTTGCTCTCCCTGTTCATAACCCAGGCTAGCTGCAGGTATACGAAGTAAACCATGGGCTTTGACCAGAGACATAGTAACACCCGCTCCTCTATTTAAGGGGTTAGCAATATATTTGCCATTCACATATCCTACCGTCATCCGGACAAATTCTTCTTTGCCAAGTGCAGAAACTACTCGCCGGCCTAATGTTACATCAACCTTTTGTCTTTCAGGTTGAGAAATCCCGAAATAATTATAAATAAGAGGCTTGACAAACCATTCCAAGGCTAAATATGCAGAAACAGGGTAGCCTGGAATACCTATCACAGGTTTATTATTTATCATACCAAGAATTACAGGTTTTCCCGGCTTTGTTGCAATACCATGGACAAAAACCTGTCCTAATTCTCGAATAATTTCAGCTGTAAAATCTTCCCGGCCTGCCGAAGATCCAGCATTAATAACTAATATGTCACAGTACTTTAGCGCGTTAATAATGCCTTCTTTTAATAAATCTCTGTCATCCTTGATGATAGGATAAGTCTGAGACAGTCCGCCCCATTCAGTTACATAAGCAGCCAAAACAGTACTGTTGAAATCTACAATTGTTCCTGTTGTTACAGCTTGTTCAGGTTTAATTAATTCTGATCCCGTAGGGATAATACCTACTTTTGGGGGCAAGAACACTTCAACTTCTAGTATTCCTCCTGCCAGTAAAACACCTAAATCAGGAGGAGTTAATTTATGGTGAGCTGATACTATTATTTCTCCAGCCACTACATCTTCACCAACAGGTCTAATATGCTGCCAGGGTGTAGCAGGAGCTAAAATTTCTACTTCCTTTTCATTAAGCCACTGGATATCCTCGATCATTATTACAGCATCAAATTGAGCAAGAATAGGATCGCCGGTATCAACCTGCATAAAATCCTTCTCTGTTTTCAAAACAACAGGCCGTTGCTCATCAGCCTCATTGGTTTTGTTGGAAGCTACAGCAATTCCATCCATTGCCGATGCATGAAAGGCAGGCATCGAACGTTTTGCAAAAACTGAAGCTACTAGCACTTTGCCTAAAGCATCTTGTGTTTTGATTACTTCAGTATAACGGGGAAGACTAGTTTTTGCCAATAAAATATCTTGAGCCTCCGCCAAGGGAATATTATCTAAATAAACCTGCTGCATAAATTTCCTCCTTAACTCCAAAATACAACATCAACTGTACTTCCCCCTTCTAATCCTTCCTTGTGAGGGGGGATTTCTATATAACCTTGTGTTCCTATCAGGGTTGTGATAAGCCCCGATTTACCGAAAACTGGGGTGGCTTTATAGCTATTTTGATCAAATTCTAATTTGACTCTTACCCAATCAGTACGTCCAGCACTACTAGGAATATTTCTAGTGAGAAGAGCTGTACAGATTTTTTTAACTTTTATATCTTTACTTCCGCTTAGGATGTCAATAAGGATTTCTCCAAAATAACTAAATATCATCATAGCCGATACAGGATGACCGGGAAGTCCCAAAATTGCCTTATTGTTGACTTTCGCTAATAAAGTTGGCTTGCCTGGCTTGATTGCAATTCCTTCAACCAACACGTTTTTATTACTCAGTTTTTCCAGAACTTGAGCGGTGAAATCTAAAGTTCCCACCGAGCTGCCCCCGGAAAGTAATAATATATCTACTTCTGGCAAAAGCCGGCTTGCTTCTTCAAATATTTGATCATAATTATCAATAGTAATGCCGCACTCAAAAACATCAGCACCTAACCTTTTAGCAATACTGCTTAATAATATGGTATTTATATCTCTTATTTGTCCTTTTTGGAGTTCTCCCACTTGGCGTGAAACTAACTCATTACCAGTAGAAATGATACCGACTACAGGCTTCTTATATACTAAAACAGAATTAATTCCTAAAGCCGCTAATGAGCCAAGCTCCGCCTCCTTTAAGACAGTTCCTTTACTTATAACAAAGTCACCCTTCTTTACATCATCTCCGGCTTTTATTACATTTTCTCCGGGTCCTACCTGTCTATAAAGCATTACTTGATCAGCTAATTTTTCTGTATATTCCACCATAGCAACAGCATCTGCCCCCGGAGGCAGCATGCCACCCGTTGGGATATATCGAGTTTGGCCAAACCCAATAAGCTCTGCTTCTGTCCCCATTTTAATTTCTCCAATAAACTCCAGGAATGCCGGCAGGCTCTCACTGGCACCATAAGTATCAGAAGCATTTACTGCATAGCCATCAACACTTGAACGACTAAACGAGGGTAATATTTCCGGGGCAAAGATATCTTGGCCTAAAACCCTTGATAAGCAATCATCTATATCTACTTTTTCATACATGTCTATACTTTGAAAATTACCTATTAAAATTTTTTTAACCTCATCAACGGATTTTACAGTGAGCAGCTTCATGGGTTCCTCCTAAAAAGTTACTAGTGGCTAGTGGCTAGTGGCTAGTGGCTAGTGGCTAGTGGCTAGTGGCTAGTGGCTAGTGGCTAGTGGCTAGTGT
>JUEF01000152.1 GCA_000802045.1 Peptococcaceae bacterium BICA1-8 | reverse complement strand
TGTCATCCTGAGGGAGGTACGACTGAAGGATCTTAAGATTCTTCACTACGTAAGATCCTTCGCTATCGCTCAGGATGACAGGAATGCTTTCGTTTATAGTGGTGTGGTGAATACGTGATAATTGTGAAGGCTTTAGCCTGTGGCAATCTCTTGGGTCTGAGATTGCCACTCAAGGCTCGCGATGACAAGGAGAGAGGATGTTTTTATATATTTTTGTTAGAATTGGTAAAATCGCCGCTGGCGATTTTTTTTATTGGAATAACTTAAATCACATATGGCAAAAATATGAAATATGCAAATATGGTTAGATATATAAATATGTAACCTTAACCTAGCGTAACAAAGTGAAGCGAAACCTTAATCTAGCGAAGCGGAACCTTGCCAAATTGCACTGCAATTTGGCACTGGAGGTACTAATATGAATTGGAAATATTACTGTAAGATTTTTTTTTCTATGTTTTTTTTAATATGCATGGTGGTTATAGGAACAAATATATCCGCAAAACAATTAGCAGTTGTTACTAATCGGGATATAACACCTCCTTTTATGCTTACTTCTGTTACAAGTAATACTATCTGTCTAGATGTTTTGGGGGATAGTTACCAATATTCAGTCGAGCCAGTTCAAAAAAGCTATTCTTTTGTTAAATCTTCTATACAAAATTCCTGGGGTACTGTAAAATTTAACTTAGCGCCGCGAGCTGATTATCTGCTTCAGCATTGGGATAAAGGCGTAGAGAAATTAATGCAAGACTTATCAAAAGCAGGTAAAGATTTTATTAAAGCCAGGTGAAAGAAATGACTAAAATTAAATCTGTAGGAGTAGCCAGGGCCGCAGGGACTATTATGGTTGCTATGGCCCTTTCCCGTTTATTTGGGTATGTTCGGGATGTAGTAATTTATACAAAATTTGGACAGGATTTTCGGACTGACGCTTACAATGCTGCTTTTTCTATTCCTGATTTTTTATACTATCTTTTAGTTGGTGGGGCCCTTAGCTCCGCTTTTATTCCTGTGTTCTCCGGGTATATTGCAACGAATAAGGAAGAGGAAGGCTGGCAGGCAGCAAGTACAATATTTAATATTGTTATGGTACTTATGCTGTTAGGCATTACTTTGGGTTTGATTTTTACTCCTCAACTTGTTAAAATGTTGGTTCCCGGCTTTACTAATGAAGCCTTTGATCTTACAGTACTTTTAACAAGGGTTATGTTTGCCCAAAGCTTTTTTATGGCCTTAAACGGCATTTCTCAGGGAATACTGCACTCTTACAAGCATTTTTTTGCTCCAGCGCTTGGTTCAGTCCTTTATAATTTAGGTATAATAATTGTGGGGATATTATTGATTGAGCGGTTGGGAATACTGGGCTTTTCCATTGGCGTGGTCATAGGAGCGGCTCTTAACTTCCTGGTTCAGGTTCCTGCTTTACTTAAAATTGGTTTGCGTTATAAGCCAATAATCAACCTAAAGCATCCCGGTGTACGGAAAATTTTAATTCTTATGGTACCTGTGTTTATAGGGTTATCTGTTACCCATTTTAACCTTTTTGTTAATCAGTTTTTAGCTTCCTCTTTGCCCCATGGGATGATTTCGGCACTCCGAGCAGCGCAGCGGATAATGCAGCTGCCAATTGGGGTTTTTGCTATTGCTGTTGCTTTAGCTGTTTTCCCCACGCTGACAGGTCATGCTGCCCGTAATGAGGAAAAGGAGTTTAAAGCAACTGTATCTTTAGGGGTTCGGACGGTTATTTTTATAACCTTGCCAGCAGCAGTAGGGTTAATTGCTTTAAGGGTACCCATTGTTCGCGCTATGTTTCAACAAGGGGAGTTCACTCCTCTTAATACTCAAGCTACCGCTTATGCTTTGTTGTTTTATTCCCTAGGTCTTATCGGATACTCCGCTCAGCAGGTACTCAATCGGGCCTTTTATGCTCTTCAGGATACTAAAACTCCTGTAACTGTTGGAATAATAACAATATTGATTAATATTGCTTTAAACTTTATGCTTATCAAGCCTCTTGGTCACGGTGGGCTTGCTTTGGCGTATTCCATAGCTGGTTTAGCAAATATGGTTTTATTACTCTTTTATTTGCGTCACAAAATTGGCCATATAGATGGCGAGCAAATGCTGCTTTCTTTTGCTAAAACATTAACAGCAGCACTTATTATGGGCATAAGCGTCTATTTTGTAGCCTACCTATTTGAGATTAATTTTGATATGCAAAATAAACTGATGCAAATTGCGCAAGTGCTAATAGCTGTTGGTGCCGGTGCAGCAGTCTATATTGTCATCGTTACTCTGATGAAGATGGAAGAGGCCAAAATGGCTGTAGGGATTCTTATGAGGCGTTTCAAAAAGAAAAAAAATGTGCCCAGTGCCCAGTGACCAGTGCTCAATTATTTTGGGAAAATATATTGCGTCTGACAACTACCAGGGAGTTAAATTTTTTGGGTCTGACCTACTATTGGGTCAAGTTATCGCGTCTGACAATACTTCCGGGTCAATATTATGCGTCTGACACATGCTGGGGTTCCTCTCTATAATCCTGAAGATAGTAGAGAGAAGTGTTTTCTTAATCTAGCGTAGCGGAATCTTAATCTAACGAAACGAATGTGGAGTGTAATCTTCTTTTCTGTAGAACTGTAGAACTGTAGAACGGACGTGCAGTATATCCTATAAGTTATAAGAGTACTGGTAACTAACGGACATATTTGTTATAATGAATTTTAATGTTGTGTAGCTTCGTTTAATAAAGGGGGAGCCTAGGTGAAGCAAGAAAAAGTAAGAAATTTTTGCATAATTGCTCATATTGACCATGGTAAATCTACCTTGGCGGATAGAATTTTAGAATATACCGGTGCCCTAACCAAGAGAGAAATGGTTGAACAGGTTCTAGACACTATGGCCCTAGAACGGGAACGAGGTATAACAATTAAGCTGCAGGCCGTAAGGCTGAATTATAAAGCTAGTGATGGTAAAGAATATATCCTTAACTTAATTGATACCCCCGGTCATGTTGACTTTACCTATGAGGTATCACGGAGCTTGGCAGCCTGTGAAGGGGCCATCCTTGTTGTGGATGCTGCCCAGGGTATTGAGGCTCAAACTTTAGCTAATGTTTATCTTGCTTTGGATCATAATTTAGAGATAATACCAGTCATTAATAAAATTGACTTACCAAGTGCTGAACCCGAGAGAGTTAAAAAAGAAATTGAAGATATTATTGGTTTGGATGCTAGTGAGGCTATTCTTTGTTCTGCTAAAGAGGGTATCGGAATTCCGGAAATTTTAGAAGCTATTGTAAAAAAAGTTCCTGCACCTGAAGGTGATATAGAAGAACCTCTCCAAGCATTAATTTTCGATTCCCACTATGACCCTTATCGGGGAGCAATCTCTTACGTTAGAATTGTTCAAGGAAGTTTGAAAAAAGGTATGAAAATTAAAATAATGTCTACAGGCAAAGTTTTTGAAGTAAACGAGGTTGGTGTTTTTGCTCCGGCTATGATTTTAGTAGACCAACTAAGCCCTGGTGAAGTAGGGTTTGTGGCTGCCAGCATCAAAAATGTTAAGGATACACAGCCCGGTGATACTATCACCAGTGCTGAAAATCCTGCTGTAGAGCCACTGGTTGGTTACCGTAAAGCAACGCCTATGGTTTTTTGTGGCTTATATCCTGTTGAGAATAATCAATACACTGACCTCAGAGATGCTTTGGATAAGCTTAAACTCAACGATGCTTCTCTTCTTTACGAACCGGAGACATCTACAGCGTTAGGTTTTGGCTTCAGGTGCGGGTTTTTAGGGCTTTTGCATATGGAAATTATTCAGGAACGCTTAGAACGGGAGTATGACCTGAATATGATAACAACAGCACCTAGTGTTATCTACCGGGTTGTCAAAACCAATGGGGAAGTCTTGATGATTGATAATCCGGCTAATCTCCCTGCTGTTCAAACGATAGAAACTTTGGAGGAACCCATTGTAGAGGCTTCAATGATGGTGCCTTCTGATTTTGTGGGCGCGGTTATGGAACTATCCCAAGAAAGACGGGGTACGTTTGTCAATATGGAGTATCTTTCAGAGACTAGGGTTATTTTAAAATATGAATTACCTTTAAGTGAAATAGTTTTTGATTTTTTTGATCAGCTTAAAACAAGGACTAAAGGTTATGCCTCACTAGATTATGAGCTAAAAGGCTATAAAGAGTCCAGTTTGGTTAAACTGGACATTCTAGTTAATAATGAACCGGTTGATGCTTTATCTTGTATTGTCCATAAGGATAAAGCCTATACTCGGGGGCGGGCATTAGTGGTTAAGCTACGTAGTATAATTCCCCGTCAGATGTTTGAGGTCCCTATCCAGGCCGCCATCGGTGCCAAAGTAATTGCCCGGGAAAGTGTTAAAGCAATGAGGAAAAATGTTTTAGATAAGTGCTACGGCGGTGACATCAGCCGAAAACGCAAATTGTTAGAAAAACAAAAAGAAGGTAAAAAGCGGATGAAACAGGTGGGAAATGTGGAGATACCGCAAGAAGCGTTTATGGCAGTTCTTTCTCTTGATGAATAATTCTATGAATTATTCATCAAGGCGTGCTAAAGCTCATGGGTTATACAGAATGTCCGTGCCATCGTGTCGCCGAAAAAGCATTAATAATCGATGTCACGGTGACACATCCTAGTAGACTGGCATTCATCGTGACACGTAAGGAAAGCTCGACATTCATGATCGCACGAATTCTAGCCACTAGCCACCATTTAAGGAGCGAATGAAATATGATGCTCGAAGCCCTATACATCCATATCCCTTTTTGTAAGGCAAAATGTAACTATTGCGATTTTTTGAGCTTTACTGGATGCACAGTTGAGCTACAGCACAGATATATAGAGGCTTTAAAAAAAGAAGCTCTTCTAAAGAACCAAAAGCTAGATTTAGAAGTGAACTTAAAGAGTATCTTTTTTGGCGGAGGAACGCCCACTTGTTTGTCAAGTGGGCTTCTTGTTCATTTACTCGACTTTATTCAGGCTAATTTCCCGGTAGAGCAAGGAGCGGAAATAAGCGTTGAGGCAAATCCAGGAACTGTTAATAAAGAAAAACTCCAGCTTTTATATGAGGCAGGAGTAAATAGACTTTCTTTTGGGGTACAAACATTTAATAAGGAAATGTTGAAGATACTAGGAAGAATACATACACCTGAGGATATTTATGCAAGCTATGCCTTGGCTCGGGAAGTAGGGTTTACTAATGTTAATTTTGATTTAATGTATGGATTACCCGGTCAGGATCTTAAGGATTGGGAAAGAACACTATTAAAGGCTCTGGAGTTTAACTTGGAACACATTTCCGCCTACCAGCTTAAAATAGAAAGAGGCACACCCTTTGGACAACAGATGGAAGAAGGAGTATTACAGGAGTTTGATGATGAGCTGGCTCTTGATATGTATAAGTTAGCTGACGATTATTTAGGAAACAAAGGGTTTATTCACTATGAAGTAGCTAATTTTGCTAAACCGGGCTATAAATGCCGTCACAACGAAATTTATTGGCGTACTAAACCTTATCTGGGTCTAGGCCCTGGTGCCCATTCCTTCTTTCCGCCCCAAAGAATTGAAAACCTTGGAGAGTTGTCTTCTTATATTAATATGTTAGAAGAAGGAGATAGCCCCCCTTGTATCAGTGAAGAGTTAACTATACCTTCCTTGATGTCAGAAACTATGTTCATGGGATTACGGCTGCTAGAAGGAGTTAATCTGGAGGACTTTTACAGCCGATTTGGTCAGGATGCCCGCAGTGTTTTTTCTGGAGCAATAAAAAAATGCTTATCGAATGGATTGGTAGAAATAAATAACGGCTATATAAAGTTGACACATTTGGGACTCTATTTGGGAAACATAGTATTTGAAGAATTTCTATCTGACAATTGACAAACTAGGGGAAAAAATGATATTTTTTAATTAGATATTAGCACTCAACTAAGGAGAGTGCTAACAAAGGAGTGATTCCTGTGGAATTAGATGCTCGTAAGCGCAAGGTATTGGAAGCTATAATAATAGACTATATTGCTACCGCCGAGCCCGTTGGTTCCAGAACTATCGCCCGTAAATATGATTTAGGAGTCAGTCCGGCAACAGTTAGAAATGAGATGGCTGATTTGGAAGAGTTGGGGTTTATTGAACAGCCTCATACTTCAGCAGGAAGGGTACCTTCTGATGCAGGCTATCGTTATTATGTTGACTGCATTATGGAAAGGACTGTCCTTGCCAAAGAGGCTAAATCCCTTATTGAGCAAAGCTACCAAACGAAAATGAAGCAGATAGAAGAACTGATTCAGTTATCCTTGAAGATTTTGTCGTCTATGACTAGTTATACTTCATTAGTAGTAGCTCCCCACTTTGGCAAGAGTACCCTGCAGCTAATTCAGTTAATGCAGGTTGAACCGGGAAAAGCTTTGATTATTATTGTTACTAATGGAGGCAGAATAGAAAATAGAATAATAGATATCCCCGAGGCGGTAACAAAAACAGATTTAGAGATTGTTTCCGCTGTGTTGAATGAAAAATTTAAAGGTATAGCGGTAAAGGACTGGGATAAAATTATCTTAAAAGCGGTACAGTCTCAGCTTTTAGGGCAGCATAAAGTATTTTCCTTAGCGTTAGAGTTCCTGGATTCCCTTTTATGTGATGAGACAGAAGATAAGGTATATCTTTCTGGCGCATTAAATATTTTGAACCAGCCGGAATTTAAAGATATCTCCAAGGTCAAAAACATTCTTGAGCTTTTGGAAAATGAGGATGTGGTTTCTAGTATGCTAAAGGACGAGGGACAAGGGGGTATCCAGGTTAAAATTGGTACCGAAAATAAACACGATAGTATAAAAGAGTGTAGTATAATTACTGCAACCTATAAACTTGATGGAAAAACTTTTGGAACAATTGGTCTTTTAGGACCAACCCGGATGCAGTATGCACAAGCCATGTCTATCTTGGAATTTTTAACAGAAAACCTTTCTATTTCATTAAAAAGATTATAATTGGAAATATATATTAAGGGGCTTCGACCCGTAGCTACAGTTCTACAGTGCTACAGAAGAAGATTTCACTCACATTCGTTTCGTTAGATTAAGATTCCGCTACGCTAGATTTAAAACTAGTTATCCGTGTGCCCCGAAGGGGCCCGTGGTTAGATAAATGCTTTTTCTGAACACTGGTCACTGAGTACTGAGCACGAATATAATTGACCAGTCGCTAGTAACTTGTTTATAAAGGGGTGAGCCAATTTGAATGTAAAAAATATAATCACCAACTCCGAAGTTGATACAAAGCATGGTGCTTTAGAGACTAATGTCAATGCTGTCCGGGCTATTGCGGGAGCAGTACAAGGTACAATTGGACCTAAAGGTCTTGATACTATGCTTGTTGATCAGTTTGGAGATGTAGTAATAACTAATGATGGGGTAACAATTTTAAATTTAATGGAAGTAAATCATCCAGCGGCTAGGATGATGATAAATATCGCCAAGGCTCAGCAGCAAGAAATTGGTGATGGAACTACCACAGCCACATTGATGGCCGGAGAAATGGTTACAGAAGGCTTCAATCAGGTTGCGCAAGGAGTTCCTGTTGCTCGAGTGATTGAAGGACTGCGTAAAGGCGTAAAGGCGGCCATTAATGGTATTCAGGAAAAGAGCCAAGTACTAAAGGGTCTAGCTGATCCCCTGCTACATAATATAGCAATGATTGCGGGTCGTGAGCATGAGGATATTGCCCAATTGGTTGTCAAGGCTGCTCAGATTATTGGCCAAGAAAAGCTTGCAGATTCTAATCTTAAGCTTTCAGATATTATTAAGGCAATAGAAGGAGCCGAAAATGAAGTTTTCTTAGGAGTCTTGATTAATAAAGAACGAATGAATAAACAAATGCCTAGAGAAATCTCCGGTGATGTAAAAGTTCTAGTAATTGATGATGCCTTAGAGCCAGAGGAAATCGATGATGAAGCTTTAGCTACTGAATCTGGTTTTGCGCGATATCTTGAGCTTAGGGAAGAATTTAAGGCAAATTTGCTTAAAATAATTAGTCTAGGGGTAAATGTAGTTTTAGTAGATCGGGGTGTAGATGATTTAGCTGAGGAGATTTTGGCTGATGCGGGGCTTATAGTTGTCCAAAGAGTAGCCAATAAAGAGCTGCGAAATGTAGCTGAGCATACCGGTGCCCGGATGATTAAACGAACGGGCTTAAAAAAATCTACTGAAGAAATAGCCAATTTCTTAGGTTTGGCAAATGGAGTTTATGAAAATGAAAAATTAGAACATATTCGAGTTTTAGGTGGTCGGGCTAAGCCGATGGCAACAGTTTTAGTAAGTGCCTCTACTCAGGAAATAGTGGGTGAGAGGGAGAGAATTGCCAAAGATGCAGCTGCTGCTGTTCAAGCAGCCATAAAAGGGGGGATAGTTCCTGGTGGTGGTTCCTTGGAACTTCAGGTGGCCAGAGAAGTTGATGAATTAAAGAAAGACTTACGAGGTATGGCAGCCTTCGGTATTAATTGTGTTACCGCTGCTTTACAGCGGCCCTTTCTCCAAATAGTTGCTAATGCCGGTTTTAATCCATTGGAGAAATTGGGGGATGTTACTCAAGCTCAGGTTGAACAACAGAAGTTCTCGTTAGGAACAAATTGTGATTCCGGAGATGTAACTGATATGCTTGAGCTTGGTGTTGTTGATCCAACCCTGGTAAAAATATATGCTTTAAAAGCTGCTGGTGAAGTTGCCGAAGCTATTTTGCGCATTGATACAATTATCCGTAAAAAGGAAACTGCTTCCCAGTCAGATTTGAGAGATGATAAATAGGATTTATAGGTGGTGACAAAATTGGAAAAAATAAAAAAAGATTCAGAGAACTTAGAACAAGAAGCTGCTGAAGGGCAAAATTTAGAAGGTGAAAATGAAGGCCTAACGGTTGACCAAGAGGGTTTAAGTGAAGTAGAACAGCTTCGAGAGCAAGTAGAAGACCTAAATCAGCGTTTATTGCGAATTGCCGCTGACTTTGACAATTTTAGAAAAAGGACTAGGCAAGAAAAAGAGGAGCTTGCTAAATATGCAAATAGTAATTTAATCTCTGAACTATTGCTAGTCCTTGATAATTTCCAGAGGGCTTTAGAGGTTCAAGCCCCCAGTGAAGATGTAAAAAAGTTTCTTACTGGTATGGAAATGGTATATAAACAGTTTCTTCAACTCTTAGTTCAGGCTGGCTTAGAGCCAATTAATACCATTGGTCAAACATTTGATCCGCAAAAGCATGAGGCTGTAATGCACATTGAAGACGAATCAGTCCCCGATAATGCAATCTTAGAAGAGCTTCGTTGTGGGTATATGTTTAAGGATAAAGTTCTTCGCCCTAGTATGGTTAAGGTGGCGAAGAATTAAGGCTAAAAAATAAGATTAGTCGATAGTCGATAGTCAATTTAACTCGTCTTTAGTCTATAGTCTATCGTCTATAGTCCAAATAAATAATTTATAAAATATTAGGAGGTCATGATAGATGGGAAAAGTTATAGGTATTGATTTAGGAACAACTAATTCATGTGTTGCAGTAATGGAGGGCGGTGAGCCTGTTGTTATTCCAAACGCGGAAGGCAATAGAACTACTCCTTCGGTAGTTGGATTCTCTAAAACAGGAGAAAGGCTAGTCGGGCAGGTTGCTAAACGTCAGGCGATTACTAACCCTGACCGCACTATTGCTTCCATTAAAAGGCATATGGGTACAGATTACAAGGTAAATATAGATGATCAGGTATTCACACCCCAAGAAATATCTGCTATGATTCTCGGAAAATTAAAAGCTGATGCAGAAGGTTATTTGGGTGAAAAGGTTACACAAGCCGTTATTACTGTACCGGCATATTTTACAGACAGCCAAAGGCAAGCAACGAAAGATGCCGGAAAAATTGCTGGACTGGAAGTATTAAGAATTATTAATGAACCTACTGCTGCAGCACTAGCATATGGTATTGATAAGCAAGAAGACAAGACAGTTTTGGTGTATGACCTAGGCGGCGGTACCTTTGATATTTCTATCCTAGAATTAGGTGAAGGTGTTTTTGAAGTCAAAGCAACTAGCGGTAATAACCGTCTAGGCGGGGATGATTTTGATGAAAGAATTATTAACTGGATGGTACAGGAATTTAAAAAGCAAGTAGGTTTTGATTTATCAAAGGATAAAATGGCTGTACAGCGTTTGAAGGAAGCGGCAGAAAAAGCTAAGCACGAGTTATCTTCAGTAACAACTACTAATATTAATTTACCATTTATTACAGCAACTGCTGAAGGACCTCAGCACTTAGACCTAAATCTAACAAGGGCTAAGTTTGAAGAACTAATAGCTGATTTGGTTGAAAAAACTATGGGGCCCACTAGACAGGCTTTGTCCGATGCTGGATTTACATCAAAAGATATTGATAAAGTTCTTCTTGTTGGTGGGTCTACCCGTATTCCTGCAGTGCAGGAGGGAATCAAAAAGATTTTAGGGAAAGAACCTCATAAAGGTATTAACCCTGATGAATGTGTAGCTGTTGGAGCTGCTATTCAAGCTGGTGTTCTTGCAGGAGAGGTTAAAGATGTATTATTATTAGATATTACACCACTTTCCTTGGGGATAGAAACTCTAGGTGGAGTGTTTACAAAGCTTATTGAGCGTAATACCACAATCCCTACTTCAAAAAGTCAAGTTTTCTCGACAGCTGCTGATAGTCAGACTTCGGTTGAAATTCATGTTTTACAGGGTGAGAGGGAAATGGCTGCCTACAATAAAACATTAGGTCGTTTCCAATTAACTGGAATTGCTCCAGCACCTAGGGGTATACCGCAGATAGAGGTTAAGTTTGATATTGATGCCAACGGTATTGTTAACGTATCGGCCAAAGACTTAGGTACAGGAAAAGAGCAGAAGATTACAATTCAATCCTCTGGCGGACTTTCAAAGGATGAAATAGAAAAGATGGTTAAAGAAGCAGAGGCAAATGCCACAGAAGACAGAAAACGCAAAGAAGAGGTAGAAACCAGAAATCAGGCCGAATCCTTAGTATATCAAACTGAGAAAACCTTAAAAGAACTAGACGACAAGGTTGATGCTCAGGAAAAAGAAGAAGTGGAAAAGGCTAAGGATGAATTGAAAAAGGCATTAGAAGCTAATAACACTGAGGAAATTAAAGCTAATTCAGAAAAACTAACTGAAGTTCTGTATAAAATGACTTCAAAAATGTATGAGCAGGCTAATCCTGAAGGTCAAGGTGAGCCAGGTGCAGAACAAGGAAATTCTAAAGATGATAATGTAGTAGATGCTGAATTTGAAGAGGTTGATGAGGAAAAGAAATAGTGGGTTAGTGACTAGTGACTGGTGACTAGTTTAGATCTTAATTGGAGAGGAATTGGCAGGGGAAAATCCCCTGTCCAATTTTCTTGTATGTTTGGAAATCTTTTTGTCACTGCGAGGGCTTTAGCCCGTGGCAATATGCGGTTTTAATTTGGGGTTTCAGATTGCTTCGCTTAGCTCGCAATGACATTCTAAGATAATTAAGGATTTGAGATATAATAGCTAGGTGTTGGACATTTTTTTAGTTACTAGTCACCAGTCACTAGTAACTAAAAATTGTCCTTTAGACAATTTTTCAAGAGGAGGTGAACCGGGATGGCCAAGCGCGATTATTATGAGGTACTAGGTATCGGAAAAGATGCCAATGAGGCTGATTTAAAAAAGGCTTATCGTAAGCTAGCCCGGCAATATCACCCTGATGTTAATCCAGGGGATAAAGAGGCAGAATCAAAATTTAAAGAAGTGACAGAGGCCTATGAGATACTCTCTGACCCTGACAAAAAGGCGAGGTATGATCAACTGGGTCATGCAGGCTTTGATCCAAATGGTTTTGGTGGCGGTTTTGGCGGGCAGGACTTTGGAGGCTTCGGGGACATATTTGACATGTTTTTTGGCGGAGGTTTTGGCGGGCAGACCCGCAAAGGGCCCCGTAAGGGTGCAGATCTCCGTTATGATTTAACTGTCGAGTTTGAAGAGGCTGCTTTTGGTATAGAGAAAACTATAAGTCTTCCCCGTTGGGAAACCTGCTCTGAATGTGAAGGTTCAGGAGCGAAAAAGGGTACTCGCTCCGAAACCTGTTCTCGGTGTCGAGGTACAGGTCAAGTAGCTCAGACCCAGCGAACCCCCTTAGGACAATTTCAGACGATTCGTACCTGCCCAGAATGTGAAGGGGAGGGTAAAGTAATAAAGCAACCTTGTCTTGAATGTAGTGGGAAAGGTAAAATAAGGAAGAACAAAAAAGTGCAGATTAAGATTCCAGCTGGTGTTGATACTGGCTCACGCTTGCGAATGGGTGGAGAAGGTGAAGCAGGTGAATTAGGGGGGCCTCCGGGGGACTTATACATCTTTATTACCGTAAAGCCCCATAAGTTCTTTATGCGGCATGAAGATGATATTTTTTATGAACAAACAATTACCTTTGTGCAAGCTGCCTTAGGTGCGGAAATTGAAATGCCTACCTTACACGGGAAGGTTAAATTTAAAGTACCCGAGGGTGTCCAAACCGATACTGTATTTCGACTTAAGGGTAAAGGTATTAAAAACGTCCAAGGTTATGGTACTGGTGACCAACACGTTAAGGTTAAAATAGTTACCCCCAAAAATTTAACTAGTGACCAAAAAGAGCTCTTGAAAAAACTGGAGAGTACATTTAATGAAGAACAGAATAAGGTTGAGGAAACCGGAGAAAACAAGGAAAAAGGTTTTTTTGAACGGGTTAAAGATGCATTTAAAGGATAAGGGAGATATATTATGGATTGGTTAGAGGTTAAAATAACCACAGGGCAGGGTGTTATTGAAGGGATTGCCAATATTTTTCATGAGCTGGGAGCTGGGGGAGTAGTAATTGAAGACCCCCAGCTAATTGCTATGTATGCAAAGCGGGGGCAATGGGATGACCATGAGTTTACCGAAGAGATTTTAGAGCGACAAGAGGTATTAGTAAAAGGTTATTTACCTATGGATAACTTTTTAATCGCTAAGCTAGAGGAATTAAAACAGGAGCTTGAATATCTGAGAGTAAGGATGGAAGGTGCTTCCATAGAACTTAATGTTACTGAGGTTCAAGAAGAGGATTGGGCTAATTCCTGGAAAGCTTATTTTAAGCCAGAAAAAATAGGAGATAAAATAGTTATTAAACCCTCCTGGGAAAACTATGAATCAGAGCCTGGAGATTTAGTGATTGAGCTAGACCCGGGAATGGCTTTTGGTACTGGAAATCATGCTACTACTGCTTTATGCATCAAATTATTAGAAAAGTACGTGGGACCAGATAGGGAGATATTTGATGTAGGAACAGGCAGCGGTATTCTAAGCATTTCAGCTGCTCTATTGGGTGCTAAATCAATACAGGCTTTAGATTATGATACGGTAGCTGTGGAAGCCGCCGCTAGTAACGTCAAACTGAATAATCTGCAACATATTATAAGTGTAAGTCATAGTGACCTTCTAGCTAAAGCTTGGGGTAAAGCTGATCTTATTGTGGCTAATATTGTCGCTGATATTATTAACCGTCTTATTCCCGATGTTTTGGAAAAGTTAAAGCCACAAGGCATATTCATTGCCTCTGGCATAATTGATGAGAGAAAAGAAGATGTTCTTGAAGTATTAAAAGAACATAATTTTAAAGTTATTGAGATCAAAGAAGAAGCAGGCTGGGTAGCGATAGTAGCCCAAATCGTATGACGGCTTTTTGGTTTAGCTTTTCGGTCTGCATTATAACTCATGGGTTAAATGTAAGTCAGCATGACGTCTTAAGGGTTAAGATCAGTTGTCGGCATGTGGGCTTATAGAAAAAAATAGCAGGATCAGTAACTTGCAAGAAATAATGCCGACCATAATAATTGCTATGGTGACGTAATGCCGACCCAAAAAGTTAGCTTTTTAGACGTCAAGCTGACCCATGGAATTACTTGTGAGCTTTAATGCCGACCTCAGAGAATGGCAGGTGAGACATTTGCGTCGTTTTTTCGTTTCCACAGAAGATATAAAAGGTGAAGAAGTACAAATCAAAGATTCAGATGCCCATCATTTAACACAGGTTTTACGGTTAAAGGAAGGGGAAAAGGTTATTGTCTTTGACGGGACAGGGCTGGAATATGAAATAATAATTAAGAATATAGCTTCAGGTTTGGTGAGTGGGGAAATTCAAGGTATCACATCCTCGACAAGAGACTCTCTTATCGACGTTACCTTGGTTCAAGGCATTCCTAAAGGGGATAAAATGGAACTGATTATCCAAAAGTGTACTGAACTGGGAATTGCTAAAATAATACCGGTTTTAACCGAGCGCACTGTGGTTAAGCTAGACGACGAAAAAAAAGGAAAACGCCGGGAAAAATGGCAGAAAATTGCTCAAGAGGCTAGTAAACAATGTAAGCGGGCAACTGTACCTCAAATTGGGGAAATCTGCACTTGGGAGAAATATCTAACTGAAACCAGTAATAAAGAGCCCATTCTGGTATTGTGGGAGAACGAAACTACCCGGGGTATCAAAAGCTACCTTCAGGAAAACAAAGATCTTAAGCAATTAACCTTAGTAGTTGGGCCAGAAGGCGGACTTGCACAGCAGGAGGTGGATAAGCTCCTTGCTATGGGAGCCCAGACGGTTTCTCTAGGACAAAGAATTTTACGGACTGAAACAGCAGGCTTAGCGGCATTAGTTATGGTTTTATATGAATTAGGTGATCTGGGGTGAAAGATGTGGCAAATCCCAAAGCGGCTTTTTATACATTAGGCTGTAAAGTCAATCAAAATGAAACAGAGGCATTAGGCGCATTGTTTAAAGAACATGCTTATCAGGTTGTGGATTTTGAGGAAGTAGCTGATGTATATATTATAAATACATGTACTGTAACTCACCTGGGAGATAGGAAATCCCGTCAGGTTATTCGGCGTGCTATTCATAATAACCCAGAGGCTCTTATAGTTGTGACGGGCTGCTACGCACAGACCTCACCTGGTGAGGTTGAACAGATCTCTGGTGTCGACTTGATAATAGGGACTAGGGATCGCGCCCGGATGGTGGATCTTATCCAGGAGCATACAAAGGGGAAAAAGACTGTCACCCATGTGAGTAATATATTAACAGCCAATGATTTTGAAGAGCTGCCAGTTGATCGTCTGATTAATCGGACCAGGGCTTATTTAAAGATTCAAGAGGGTTGTGAACAGTTTTGTACTTATTGTATTATCCCCTATGCCCGGGGACCATCCCGGAGCCGTAGTATAGAAAACACTCTCCTAGAGGCGAACAAATTAGCGGCTGCTGGTTTTAAAGAAGTCATCCTTACTGGGATCCATTTAGGTGCCTACGGTAAGGATTTGGCCAACAAGGTAGATCTCGCCTATTTATGTAAACAGCTTTTAGAGCAAACTGATATTGAACGACTGAGATTAGGCTCTATTGAACCAACTGAAATATCCGATGAATTGATTAGCCTTATGGTAGAAAATCCTCGGTTTTGCCGCGATTTACACATACCACTGCAAAATGGTGATGATGAAATCTTGAAACAAATGAACCGTCCATACACCACAAAGGATTTTCGGGAAATAGTAAAAAAAATCAGAGATAAAGTCCCTGATATTGGTATCTCCTCTGATATAATGGTTGGCTTCCCTGGCGAAGATGAGAAAAACTTTGCAAACAGCTTATCTTTTGTACAGGAAATGGGCTTTATGGGATTGCATGTATTCAAATATTCACCCCGTAAAGGAACTCCTGCTAGTAAATTTGCAAGACAGGTTTCTTCCCAGGAAAAAGAGAAAAGAAGTAAAGCTATGTTAGAATTGGCTGAGCAGGGTTTTAAAGCTTTTGCCACTAATTATTTAGGAAAAACACTAGATGTGCTGGTTGAAACCGCTTGGTCGCAGGGTGGCTGGGAAGGACATACAGATAATTTCATAAGGGTTGTTTTTTCGGGTGAAGGAGAAAAAGGAATCATTGTCCCTATTAAGTTAAAAAAGTTGGAAAAAAATTATGTTCAGGGTGAGCCAAATTACAGCAGGAACTAAAACAACTTATGTAGAAATAAACTAAATAAGCAAGTGTTCTATTAACTTATGAATTTTTAAAGAGTATATTAGTATTAAGCGAGAAAGTATGCTTTAATGGTCGATATACCATAATCTTAGCCTTAACCTTAGCCTCAACCTCAATTAAGGAGGTGAAAGTATGTCCGATTGCATATTTTGCAAAATAGTAAATAAAGAGATACCGACTCAGATTATTTATGAAGATGAATCGGTGTTAGCCTTTGATGATATCCAGCCACAGGCACCTATCCATGTATTGGTTATTCCCAAAAAGCATATTAGTGATATGGCTTCCGTCCATGGAGAGGATTTTCTTCTAATTACTACGATATTTAAAACTATGCAAAAAATAGCTCAAGAAAAAGGAATTGAAAAGGAAGGCTATCGCATTGTTAATAATTGTAGGGATAATGGTGGTCAGACAGTAGGTCATCTTCATTTTCACTTAATGGGTGGTAGAGAAATGAAATGGCCGCCAGGTTAGTGCTTGATTATATTTGCAAATTTTAGTATAATTAGCAATGTGTAATTTTTAAAAATCCCCTAGTTGGCTAATCCATTTAATTCGATTTTACTTAAGGGTTAGTAGTGGAGGGAGGGATATTAGTGAGTGAGGTATTTGTAGGTAAAAATGAAACTTTAGATAGTGCACTTCGTAGATTTAAAAGGTCATGCCAAAAATCCGGAGTATTATCTGAGTGCCGTAAACGTGAACACTATGAGAAGCCTAGTGTTAAGCGTAAGAAAAAATCAGAAGCAGCAAGAAAAAATAAAAAGAAATTTGCTTAAGAATTAGATTAATAGTGGCTTATTAAACTAAGGCAGTCTATTTAGACTGCCTTTTTTGTTTTGCATTTAATTCTAATTTTTTCATCTTTACCTTAGATTGTTGGTAGCTGGTTGCTATTTTAGGGTATAATTAATAAAAGAAATAAAATAATTGACGGAAAGGGGTGAATATATTTGTTCAAAAGAATTATTGCGTTAACCTTAGCTGTAATGGTATTGCTTGTTTTAGTATCTCCAATAGCTCTGGCTGCACCTAAGAAAGTTATGGTTGTTCCTATAGAAAAAACAGTAGAAAAGGGATTATCATCTTTTGTGCAAAGGGCATTTGTAGATGCAAAGGAAGAAAATGTGGATTTCATTATTTTAGAAATTGATACTCCCGGAGGGAGAATTGATGCTGCCAAAGACATTAAGGATATCATTATGGGATCAGATATTCCTACTGCGGCGCTTGTGAAAAGTCAGGCTCTTTCTGCTGGGTCATATATAGCCCTAACTTGTGACCATATTGCTATGCAGCCGGGGTCGACCTTAGGCGATGCAGAACCAAGGGTTGGCACGGAGCGGGCCGATGAAAAAATACTCTCTGCTTGGAAAGAAGAACTGGCATCGGTCGCTGAAGCCCATGGCCGCGATCCGGAGATAGCCAAGGCTTTTGCTGACCGTGATATGGAGATTGAAGGTGTTATTGCCAAGGATAAATTATTAACCCTTACTCCTAAAGATGCTGTCAGATTAGGTATGGCTGATTATCAGGTTGCTAATCGAGCAGAACTTTTAGAAATCCTTGGTCTTGAAGATGCCCAAATAATTTCTGCAGATCCTACCATTGCTGAAAGAATATCTCGTTTGGTAACAAACCCATTTGTTGCACCTGTTCTTTTAACTATTGGTATCGCTGGGTTGATTATTGAAATAATTACTGTTGGTTTTGGTTTATTTGGTATCATGGGACTTGCATCGCTAGTTTTATTTTTTGGTGGTCATCTTATTGCCGGTTTTTCCGGGTGGGAATCTATTCTACTTTTTGTATTAGGATTAATCCTCATGGTAGTAGAAGCTTTTGTTCCTGGCTTTGGAATTTTCGGGATAGGAGGATTATTAGCTTTTATTACAAGTATAGTTCTAGTTTCCTCTAGCTTGGAGGCGGCATTAGTTTCCTTAACAATAGCTATAATCGGAGCAGCTGTTTTAGTCTTGATCAGCCTGAAGTTTTTAACGGCCAGAAACTTTTGGAAAAAACTTACTTTAGGTAGTAGGTTAGTCACTGAGGAAGGATATATATCTAGCAGTCAGGAGTTATTAGAATATATTAATCTAGAAGGCAAGGCGTTAACTAATTTAAGGCCAGCGGGAACCGGGGAACTAGCGGATGGTACGCGAATAGACGTTGTTTCTTCAGGGGAATATATTGACAGGGAAAGCAGGATAAAAATTATTAAAGTAGAAGGTAGTAGGATAATAGTAAAAAAAATTGATTAGAGGAGGAATTATATGTTTGAATTATCATTTTTAGTTATGCTTGTTTTTATAATATTGGCAGTTGTAATTTTGTTTACCTTTATTCCGGTAGGGCTATGGATTTCAGCTTTGGCGGCCGGTGTTAAGGTAGGTTTATTTACTTTAATTGGGATGCGATTGAGAAGGGTTACTCCTGTGAAAATAGTAATGCCGCTTATAAAAGCTGTGAAAGCGGGTCTTGATGTAGATATTTCCAAATTAGAAGCCCACTACCTAGCTGGTGGTAATGTTGACAGGGTTGTAGATGCATTAATTATGGCGCAAAGAGCTGGGATTGACCTTATCTTCGCCCGAGCAGCCGCTATTGATTTAGCTGGTAGAAATGTTAAAGAAGCTGTTATGGTATCAGTTACTCCAAAGGTAATTGTGACTCCCATAGTAGCCGCAATGGCTAAAAACGGCATTCAAGTTAAAGCTACTGCTAGGGTTACGGTAAGAGCAAATATTGAACGTTTAGTAGGGGGAGCTGGAGAGGAAACCATCATCGCCCGAGTTGGAGAAGGTATTGTCTCAACTATTGGTAGTGCAGATTCCCATAAGAATGTTTTAGAAAATCCAGATAGCATTTCTAAAACGGTATTAGCTAAAGGATTGGATGCAGGAACTGCCTTTGAGATACTATCTATTGATATTGCTGATGTGGATGTTGGTAAAAACATTGGAGCCGAGTTGCAGACTGACCAAGCAGAAGCCGATAAAAAAATTGCCCAGGCTAAAGCTGAGGAACGTCGGGCTATGGCTGTGGCCAGTGAACAGGAGATGAGAGCAAGAGTTCAGGAAATGAGAGCTAAGGTTGTGGAAGCAGAAGCAGAAGTGCCTAGAGCAATGGCTCAAGCTTTACGGGAAGGCAAAATAGGAGTTATGGATTATTTTAATATGCAGAATATCTTAGCTGATACATCAATGCGGGAAAATATAGCTAAAACTTCAAACTCGGATAACCCTGGGAAGGAATAGAGGATCTATTCCTGTAGGTTAAGGTTAAGTTTTTTCTCAACCTTAACCACAGCTTTAGCCTTAACCTATGTATTTAACGCGCTCACGCGCCCACGAAATAACGGATAGTCGATATAGTGGAAGGTGGTGGTAGACCTGAAGTTTGATGCATTAGGAATAATTATTTTTCTGTGGTTTATATTCAGAGGCATTCAGAATAGTAAAGTTGCAAAAAGAAAATCTGAAGATCGTCGCAGAAATGAACCAAGGTCAATAAATACTGTCAGGCCTCTAGTTAAAGAACAAGAAAGCCGAGAAGTGAGACAGGAGCCAAGACCTGAGCCTAAAGCAGAGCCAATGTCAATGCCGAGCTGGTTTCCTTTCCCCATGGAAATGCAAGGTAGAGAGGTTCCACAAAAGGAAAAAAAGGAACCATCTCCGAAAGTTAAGTCTATAAATAAAGATAAAAAAATTGAACTAGTAGAAAAAACAAAACCAGAACTCAAGGGAAAAGTAGCTTCTTCGGTAATAGAAATTCAAGAAGAGGGATGGCGCTCTGGGGGTCAGGGTGTTACTTTAGATAAAAAATCAGTAGTTAATGGAATGATTTGGTCAGAGATATTAGGACCACCTAGGGCGAAAAAGAAGATAATATCTAGATAAAAATTGATTAGGTTAGTTGTGGAATATTTTATAAAAAATAATTAAGCCTGCATGCAGGCTTAATTATTTTTTATATCTAGGGGAAAGATATCTTATACCTAGGGAAATTGTATTGGATTTTCTAGATATTTTATGTATATTGAAATAATTTTTGGAGTGATGAGATTAATGGATGTAGTTTTAAAAATTATGATGCAGACCAGTTTTGCTTTTTTTGTGATTTTACTTTTGACAAGAATACTAGGGAAACAACAGATCTCCCAGCTTACTTACTACGAATACATAAATGGTATTACATTTGGCTCTATTGCTGCAACTATGGCTACAGATACAAATCAGGTAGTGTGGCAGCATTTCATTGGATTGGTTTTTTTCGGTTTCTTAACCTTTTCCATGTCTTATATATCTTTGAAAAACAGACCTTTAAGGAAAATAATAAGTGGTGAGCCTGTAGTTATTATCCAAGATGGGGTAATTTTAGAGAATAACTTAAAAAAGATGCGTTATAATCTTGATGAACTAACATCGGAATTGCGTTCTAAAGACATATTTGACATTAATGATCTAGAATTTGCTATTATTGAGACTAGTGGCAAAATCAGTACCTTAAAAAAAGCAGATAAGGAAGCTCCTTCGAGAGAAGACGTAGGTGTACCTGGTGTTTCTAAAGGTTTAGCTATTGAAGTTATCATAGACGGGCAACTGGTTTATACCAATTTAGAAAAAATGGGCTTAGATGGTAAATGGTTGATGAACCAGCTAAACATTAAAGGTGTCAAATCTCTAAACCAAGTTAACTTTGCCAGCGTTGATAAAAACCACATGTTATATCTGGATTTATATGAAGATAATCTCCAAGGAATGGTTGATATTTCTGATGATGCCAGTCTGCCGTTTACTATGGATACTATAGATCTTGGTGAGAAAGATAAGAAAACCTGAATACCAGGTTTAGGTTTCGCTTCGCTAGGTTAAGGTTTCGTTCGCTTAGGCTCACTAGGTTAATTGCATTCCCTTAATCGGTGGCACGGTAGCACGATCGCACTTCAAGAAAGCTAGACATTCATAGTCACATGCCTTTACCAGTCACTAGTCACAACTCACTAGTAACTTACTTAGCATATCCCTCTTTTTCCTGCATAAATTTATTAGGAAAAGGGGGGTTTCTTATGCCTTTTATGAACAAAAATAAGCTGAAAAATAGATTTTCTAGTGTTTTAGATATTCCTAGGGATGTAATGTTAGATTTACCTAAACTTACTGTAATCGGGGATATTCAAATTTATATTGAGAATCACCGGGGGATTATTGAATATACAAGTGCATTGGTAAGGCTGAGTACCTCATTGGGGCAGTTAATTATTAAGGGGGAAAATTTGATTTTGCGAAATATAAGTGTTGAGGAAATATATATCGAAGGTAGAATCCAGGAAATAGGCTTTGGAAGGTAAGAAAGTGACTGGTGACTGGTGACTAGTGACTAGTGATCAGAAATGCTTTTGGGTTAGATATTGTGTCTAATAATCAAGAGGCAAAATGCAAAATATGACACACATTACATTCAATATTGTCCATTGACTATTATTTATTAATAGATTTGCTTTTACACTATTTCACAAATTTATCCGTTTTATCCGTGTTAATAATTGACTTTTCACTTAAGTTTTAATAACTAGTCACCAGTCACTAGTTACTAGTCACTATTGAGGGGGTTGATACGATTGAGATGGTATTCTTATTTGGTAGGTTATTTGATAATAATAATTGAAGGTCAATTTCCCGAGAAAGTAATTAACATGGCTTTAACACGGGGAATTTTTTTATGGGATATAGTACAAATAGGAGAAAGGAAAATAAGCCTAAAAATTAGGCTTTATGCATTTAAACCACTGGCTCGGATAGCGCGAATGTGCAGATGTAGAGTTAGTATTTATGATCGCTGCGGCCTACCTTTTCATATAAAAAGGGTAAAGGCCAGGAAAACCCTAGCTATAGGAAGCATTATGTTTTTACTAAGTCTATATATTTTAACTTCATTTATTTGGGTTATTGAAGTTAAGGGTGCAGAAGATCTAACAGTTAATGAAATAAAAAGTTTAGCAGCACAATGGGGTTTGAAATCAGGCACAGTAATAAAAAGGATTGATTTGGATAAAATCGAAACTGGCATGCAGGATTCTCATCCTAAGCTGGCTTGGGTAGGGATCAGTATTCAGGGTACAAAGGCTACTATAGAAATATCTGAGAAGGTCTTAATTCCTAAAACTAATGAACATAAATTTGCTCATTTAGTAGCTAAGGAAGCGGGAACGATTGCTGAAATGCTGGTACTTTTGGGCACCCCTCAAGTCAAGGAGGGGGATCGGATCGAGAGAGATCAAATTCTTATTTCAGGTTATGTCTATCCCGAAATACAGTTGAATGATGATGGCACATATACACCTGGAGGGCAACCCCAGTTAGTAAGATCTAAGGGAATAGTGAGAGCTAAGGTAATGCATGTCAGAAAAAATTCTTGCTCCCTTGTGGAAACAGAAGTTATCAGAACAGGCGCTAAGAGTGAACAAGTGCTACTAAAAATCGGAAAAAAACAGATAATATTACAAGGAGAAGAGACCCCTCCGTATGAGAATTATATGCTGGAAACAAATTCCAAACATATTCTTGCTTGGAGGAATATCAATGTGCCTGTCGAATTAATTATAAATAGGTATTGGGAAGAAAAACATATGGTAAATACTTATGGCCTTGAAGGTGCCTATCGGGAAGCTATTAAGAGGGCAGAGAAGGATTTATCGGCTATTTTAGCTGCGGATGTTAAGGTAATACAAAAATCAGTTAATCTTCTGCCTAGTGAGGAAAAAAGTTCTGTCGTAGTAGAGGTTATCTGGGAGTGTATAGAGAATGTTGCAGTACCTCAACTAATAACAGATGTTGGCGCCCGTTGATCTAATGGGGTATAATTATATAATAATGTCCCTTCGGGACAGGTTAAGGCTGAGACAAAGGTTAAGAAACAACTAGTCACTATTTAGGAGGTCATGTAAATTTTGTCCAATAACCATCAAGTAAAAATATCGTTAAAAGATAATAATCAAGCAGCAATGCTTTTTGGTATGCAAGATATAAATCTTAAATTTATAGAGAAAAATCTCTCGGCAAAAATTGTTACTCGGGGTGATGAAATAGTATTATCGGGCTCTCAGGAGGAGGTCCTCGCGGCTAAACAATTATTTGACCATTTGATTGAACTTATCGATAGCAAAGCAATTAATCTAACTGATATAAATTACGCTTTAACTCTAATTTCGCAGGAAACTGATGAAAAGATTTCCCAGTATCTATCGGAAGTACTTCAGATTACTTCTCGCGGTAAACAGATTCGCTCTAAAACACTTGGGCAGTATAAATATATCAAAGCTATTAAGGATAATGATATAGTCTTTGGTATTGGCCCAGCTGGTACAGGTAAAACTTATTTGGCTGTTGTTATGGCTGTCAAAGCCCTTAGAAACAAAGAAGTCCAACGGATAATTTTGACAAGACCGGCTGTTGAAGCTGGCGAGAAGCTGGGCTTTCTACCTGGTGATATGCAGGACAAGGTAGACCCATATTTAAGGCCTTTATACGATGGGCTCTATGATATCTTGGGTATGGAGACTGCTCAGCGCTATATGGAAAAGCGGATAATTGAAATTGCTCCGTTAGCTTATATGAGGGGCAGGACCCTTGATGATTCCTTTATTATTCTGGATGAAGCCCAAAATACCACCCCAGAACAGATGAAAATGTTTTTGACCAGGATTGGTTTTGGTTCGAAGGCTGTTGTAACTGGTGATATTACACAGGTAGATCTGCCTAAAAATAATATGTCAGGCCTGGTTTTGATCCAAAAAATTCTACATTCTATCTCTGACATAAGTTTTCAGTATCTAACCCGGGCTGATATAGTAAGGCATCCTGTTGTTTCTAGGATAATAGCTGCCTATGAATTGTACGATGAAGAGGTGGATGAGAGGAGGTAAACTCCCTATGGCTTTTAATCGGTTTGATATAAAACCGCCTAAATTTTTAACTCATTGGTTGGGATATACTAAAGTACGAAGGTTTCTTTGGAGTATCCTATTTTTCTCAATAACAATGGGCATTTTTGCTCTGCATTTTTTACCTGAACAAATGCCTCTAGAGGTTGGACAAGTCAGTCCTCTTGATATCTCTGCCAATAGATACCTTACTTTTGAAGATGAAGAAGCAACGGAAAAAAAGAGGCAGGAAGCTTACCAAAAGGTAAAGCCTGTTTATGAGCTAAACCCAGAAGTTGGCGAGAGGATGAAAAATCAAATTAGCTCTAACTTCAAAAGGGTCTTAGGGGTAATAATTAACCCTTCATTGAATGAGGATGAAAAAATATTGGCTTTGCAGTCCTTGAGGTGGACTGTAACAGAAAGTCAATGGCAGGAAATTCTTAATTTAGAGCCTAAACAAATTGAAAGTCTAGAAGCCCAGACAATAAGAATAGTGAGTAATACTTTTGCCTCCGGAGTTAGCAATGAAAATTTGCAGATAGTTGAAGATAAAATTTTATCTGAGGTTGAGCTTTTGGAGGTGAATAATTCCTACCGGGGATTAATTAAAGGTGCTTTAAGCTCAATTGAATTTAGACCTAATTTGGCCTTCAGTGAGAAGGCTACCGAGGAAAAAGGAAAGCAGGCTATGGAAGAAGTAGAGCCTGTTAATGTGGTAATTCAAAGAAATGAGCGAATAGTAAGTTCCGGTGATGTTTTGACAGAACGGCAGGTTAACATTTTGACCTGGTTAGGATTCAAGAATAATGCTTCACCTACTTATATTCTTTTGGGACTAGCCCTTTTTACCGCACTCCTTATGATCTTAGGAGCTTTGTTTCTTAGGCATTATAAGAAGGCCCTATATCGTAATGAGAAGTATCTTGTTCTCCTGATGCTTTTAGTTGTTGTGACCTTAGTTCTATGTAAGTTAATCTTAGCCATTAATCTGAGCAATGTTCCTGAGCGAGCAGATCAAGTCGGACATATGATTCCTATTGCGGCAGCAACAATGCTAATTGCTATTCTTTTAGATACTAAGCTGGCTATTTTTACTACTATAATTTTTACGATGTTTGTTGGCTTATTTACAGGAAATATGGCTTTTGTTTTGACTGCGCTATCAGGTGGTTTAGTGGGTGTTTATAGTGTTTCCCATCTAAGCCAGCGCTCTGATCTTGCTAAGGCAGGTCTTTGGGTAGCACTTGTTAATATTGCCAGTGTGTTTTCTTTAGGGTTATTAAACAACTTAAGCTGGCAGTTAATAATTATTGGTTCAGGGTTTGGAATTGCCAATGGTCTTCTTTCTTCGATATTAACTATTGGTTTATTGCCTTATTTAGAAAGCGGCTTTGGTATCACTACTTCAGTACGGCTGCTAGAATTATCAACTCCTAATCATCCACTTTTGAAAAAACTGCTGATGGAGGCACCTGGCACATACCATCACAGTATTTTAGTTGGTAACTTAGGGGAAGCAGCCGCTGATTCCATAGGGGCTGACTCCTTGCTGGTTAGAGTAGGGGCATATTATCATGATGCAGGAAAAATAAAAAGACCTTATTTCTTTGTGGAAAACCAAATGACAGAAAACCCCCATGATAAAATTGCGGCTCCCTTAAGTACTTTGATTATTACATCTCATGTTAAAGATGGTGTGGAGCTTTGTAAAAACTACGGTTTGCCGCAAATAATTATTGATATGGTAGCTCAGCATCACGGTACCAGCATGGTAAAATTCTTTTATCATAAAGCACTTGAATCGGAAAAAGAAGATACTGTAAATGAAGAAGATTATCGTTATGATGCTCCTAAGCCACAAAGTAAAGAGGCTGCTATCATAATGCTTGCTGACAATGTGGAGGCAGCAGTAAGATCGATGAAACAATCTACGCCCGGTAAAATTGAAGGGCTAGTCAGGAATATCCTTAAAGATAGGTTAAATGATGGTCAGCTAGACGAGTGTGACCTTACCTTTAAAGACTTAGATAAAATAGCTAATGCTTTTGTACGGGTATTAAACGGTATTTTCCACCATAGGATAGAGTATCCTGAGAATATGCTAAAGGCAATGGAAAAGAAAGGTGAAAAAAATGTCGCTAATAATAACCAACCACCAGAAAAAAATCCCGCTACGCCCCCAATGGGAGGCTGACCTTTCAAAAATTGCTGAAAAATGTCTGGTTTTAGAGGATGTTGACCCGCGGGCGGAAATCAGCCTGGTTTTTAGGGATGACGATGGGATTCAGGAATTAAACAAAGAGTATCGAGGAAAAGATATGTCTACGGATGTTCTCTCCTTTGCCCTTTTGGAGACCGGCGAAGATGAGTTAACTATAATAGATGGTGAAGAGGAACTTCTTTTAGGTGATATAATTATCTCCTTAGAAACTGCTTGGAGGCAAGCTCAAGAGTATGGTCATTCTCTTGAACGGGAAATTGCTTATTTAATGGTGCACGGTTTATTACACCTTTTAGGCTATGACCACATGACCGATGAAGACCAGGTGGTTATGCGCCGCAGAGAGGAAGAACTGCTTGCTGCAGTAGGACTTGTTAGGGAGTAGTGACATCTTAAAGGTTAATGTATGGGGTCCGGTGTGACGTCTCCCAAGTTTTTGATTTGGGTCGGCATTACGTCTTTTAGGCTAAATTTGAGGTCAGCATGACGGCTTACGGGAATAATATTGGGGACGGCATTACGGCTAAAAAGTATATACATGGGGTCAGCATAACCAACTTGAATTTTAAGCCGACTTGCATTCTAACCCTTGAGCCGTCATGCCGACATGCATATTTACCTTTTAGACGTCACTCCGACATTATGAATTATCCCAGGAGACGTCATGCCTTAATCAATGCGAGGTATTTCTATGAAAAATAAATCAAATTTTATTAACAGTCTCTCTAATGCCTTACTCGGATTTATCTACTGTGTCCGAAGTGAAAATCATTTTCGCATTCATTTAAAATTGGCAGGATTAGCACTAGCCCTTTCTTGGTTTTTTCAGATTTCCGCTAGCAAATGGCTATTAGTAGTTTTTAGCATAACCCTAGTACTTTCCTTAGAAATGCTAAATACCGCAATTGAGAGAGCCATCGATTTGTATACCGGTGAGCGTCATCCTTTAGCTCAGGTGGCCAAAGATGTAGCTGCTGGAGCAGTGTTAGTGGCCGCCCTTAACGCTTTAATAGTTGGGGCGGTTGTTTTTCTACCTGAAATATATAGGTATTTTTAGGACCTTTCGTAATAACACTATAGATAGTGTCTGTTAGCTATATTTTGACCATGATGGGGGATCTTTTTGAGTACTGGTATTTTACTGCAAACAATTATTCTCTTTATACTAATATTTTTGTCCGGTTTTTTTTCATCAACTGAAACTGCCTTATTTTCTCTAAACAAAGTCCGTATCTTACATATGGCAGAGGAAGGGAACAAAAAGGCACAGCTTATTATGAAAATGCTTGATGATCCGAACCGATTGATTGCTACAATCTTAATTGGCAATAACATAGTAAATATTGGAGCATCCGCCATAGCTACCTCTATGGCTATTGATATTTTTGGGAGCCGGGGAGTTGGGATTGCTACCGGGGTTATGACTATCCTAGTGCTAGTTTTTGGTGAGGTTACGCCTAAAACTATTGCTGCCCAAAATGCTGAAAAATGGTCTTTAAATATAATTGAAATAATAAGAGTCTTAAGCATAGTTTTTATGCCCATAATTAAGATCCTCGCTGTATTAACTAATTTTATGGTTAGGTTAACTGGCAGTGCCGCAAAACAGGGACCCTTCATCACAGAAGATGAGCTCAAGCTTTTAGTTAACGTTGGTCAAGAGGAAGGCCTCATAGCTGAAAGCGAGCGAGCCATGATCAATAGCATTTTTGAATTTGATGATACATTAGTTAGAGAAATAATGACACCTAGAATGGATATGATAGTTACGGATGTTACTGATTCATTTACTAGTGTAGTTAATATTGCTATTGATGCTGGTCATTCTCGGATCCCTGTCTATGAGGATACTACCGATAATATAATTGGAATAATTTATGCAAAGGACTTGTTAAAAAATATTAATAAGGATTTTTCTGCATTAGAAATTCGTAAGCTTTTGCGTCCTGCTTATTATATTCCGGAAACAAAAAAAGTAAGAGATTTATTGGCGGAGCTCAGGCAGGCAAAAGTACATATGGCTATTGTTATTGATGAATATGGAGGTACTGCCGGGCTAGTCACAATTGAAGATGTAATTGAAGAAATTATTGGTGATATCCAGGATGAGTTTGATATCGAAGAGGAATCTATTGTCATGCTTACTGATGATGCCATTAGGGCTGATGCTCGGGCTAGTATTTATGACATAAATGAATCTTTAAATATAGATCTGCCTGATGATGATTTTGAGACCATTAGCGGTCTGGTATTTCATTTATTAGGTCATCTTCCCAAAGAAGGGGAGGAATTGAGCCTGGGAAATGTTAAAATAAAAGTAGAAAAAACCTTAGGCCGGAGAGTAGATAAAGTTAAGGTGTGGAAGGAAGAAGAGATATAATAAGGAGTTGTTGGTGTGATTAAAAAAATACAAAAATATTTTCTGACTGGATTGGCAATTCTTTTGCCTACTGTAGTCAGTATTTATGTTTTTTTACTCTTGTTTAATTTTATTGACAGTTTAATTCTAGGGAAAGTCCCTTTTGCAAAGTACATTCCTGGACTTAATTTTCTCCAACAGCTTAGTAGGGAATTTTCTGGGGTTGGTTTTGTAACTACCATTCTTTTTGTTATTTTAACGGGTATTGTTGCTAGAAACTTCATGGGTAAAAAAATAATTAGCTTTTTTGAGCGCATGATGCTCTCTTTACCAGTTGTTAAATCTATTTACATTGCTGTCAAACAGATTGTCGAAGCATTTATGAGTCAAGATAAAGACGCCTTTCAAAAGGTAGTACTCTTGGAGTATCCACGGAAAGGTCTGTATGCGTTAGCTTTTATTACAGGAATTTCTAAAGGGGAAGTTCAAGCAAAAACCAAACATGAAATGGTAAATGTCTTTCTGCCTACGACGCCTAACCCCACTTCAGGATTTTTATTACTTGTACCCAAGGAAGATATAATTCCTCTAGAAATGACAGTTGAAGAAGGGATAAAACTGGTTATCTCTGGCGGGGTATTTGCACCGCCTTATGAGGAGGAGAAGAAAAATGAACTGGCTTAAACAAAATGTTGTAGTTATTGTTTTATTAGTCTTTGGAATAGTAGCAGGGATTGTCGGTTTTACTTATATGAGTGATTTACTAAAACCCCATCAGCAGATTGAAGAGGAGGGAGAACCGGAAGTAGAAATACCTATCTCCCCGATCTCAGAGGAAAAAAGTGAAGAAAATGCGAATTGGCTAGACCTACCTAGAAAAAGAAATATGGTCGTAGTAATTGATAATGACCTAAACGCCCGCCCTCAATCGGGTCTAGATAAAGCAGATTTAGTATTTGAGCTGCCTATTGAAGGAGGAACTACCCGTTTTATGGCGGTTTTTTCTAGGTTTGAACCAGAACTAATCGGGCCTATTAGGAGTGCTAGGGATTATAATATAGATATTAGTAAAGAATATGATCCTATTTTTGTTCACGCTGGAGGAAGTCCCCAGGCCTTTGCTAAATTTGATGAGATTGGTAATTTAAACGGCTTAGAAGGCGGCGTTGATCGTGCTTTTTGGCGGATTAATGAAAGGGAAGCCCCATATAACCTTTATTCTGATGCTGAGACTTTACGGCGCGTAGCTTTACAGGAGGGCTTTAGGGAGAATGGTCAAATTTTTGACTTTAAGTATTTAAGTTTTGAAGAAGAATTTAAGGGTAATTTATCTAAAAAGATTAGTATTAATTATCAGCACAGCGATTTTCGGACAGAATATCTTTATGATGACAACACTAAAAGATATTTGAGATTTACCGGTGGTGTCACCCATTGGGTTAATACAGGTGAACAGCTTACCGCGAAAAATGTTATTATTCAAATGATAAATACCCGGGTAATTGATGAAGAAGGGCGCCTAGAGCTAACAACAAATGGTACGGGCAAGGCTATCTTCTTTTCGGAAGGTCAGGTTATTCAGGGCATTTGGGAGAAAAAAGGCGGTGTGACTAAGTATTACCAGAGCGAAGGAGAAGAGATCGCCATTAAAGAAGGTAACACTTGGATAAGTTTAGTGCCAGTCAATGTCAATGTAGCATACTAATTTGCTTATGGGTTAAGATTTATGGTCAGTGTGTAAGCTCAAGGATTATACAGCATGTCCGTGTGGAAGCTAAAAAGTTAAACTACATGTCCGTGCTACAGTGCTACAGAAAAGATTTTTTAAACCGATGGCACGGTAACACATCCTGGTAGAGTTTCGTTCATCGTGACACGTCAAGAAAGCTTAACATGCATAATGAGAGGTGATAAAATGATTAGCTATGAAAAATTAGTACAAAAGGCAGCTGAGGCTAAAGAAATGGCTTATGTTCCTTACTCCCAATTCCGAGTAGGGGCTGCTGTTCTAACGGAGGATGGGCAGGTTTTTACTGGTTGTAATATTGAAAATGCAAGCTACAGTCTTACCAATTGTGGAGAAAGGACGGCAATTTTCAAAGCCGTTTCTGAAGGATTTAAAAAATTTAAAGCCATTGCAATATCTACTGATACTGAGGAAATAACTTCGCCCTGTGGTCCATGCCGTCAAGTTTTTATAGAGTTTGGTGAGGATATTGATGTCATTTTAGCTAATGTTACTGGTGAATATAAAATTTATAAAGCTAAGGAATTATTACCTTTAGCATTTACCCCTGCTAAACTTGAGGAGGAACGAAAGTTATGAAATCTGGCTTTGTAGCCATAATCGGTAGACCTAATGCCGGAAAATCTACTCTTTTAAATGGCATCCTAGATAGAAAAATTTCAATTATATCTGATAAACCTCAAACTACTCGTAATAGAATAACCGGTATTTTGACTCAAGAAGAAGCCCAAATAATATTTTTGGATACTCCTGGCATCCACAAACCTAAACATAGGTTGGGACAATTTATGGTGGATATAGCACAGAATACTTTAGAAGAAGTCGATATCATATATTATATGGTAGATACTAGCTCTAGTTTTGGAGCTGGTGAACAGTACATAGTAGATAAGTTAGCTAAAATTAAGACACCGGTATTTTTGATCTTAAATAAAACCGACCTATTTAAACCTGAACAAATACTTGAAAATATAAGGTCATGGCAATCTAGAGGACATTTTACTGAGGTTTTCCCTGTATCTGCCCTCAAAGGTGATAATATTGCAAGACTTATTAAAAAAACCAAAGAATACATGCCGGAAGGACCTAAATATTATCCCGATGATGCTGTTACCGATCAACCGGAGCAGGTAGTTATTACTGAATTAATTAGAGAAAAGATACTGCGCTGTACTCGGGAAGAAATACCTCATAGTGTAGCAGTAATATTAGATATGATGGAAAAACGCCATAATGATACTATTTATATTGGAGCCACGATCTTTGTAGAAAGGGACTCACAGAAGGGTATTATCATTGGCAAAAAAGGTGAATTGTTGAAGAAAATAGGCTCAGAAGCCCGTACGGATATAGAGTTCTTGCTAGGTAATAAGGTATTTTTGGAACTGTGGGTTAAGGTTAAAGAAGACTGGCGCAATAAGGAACATATTTTACGAAATCTGGGATATCAGAAAGAGTTTTAGCTACGGGGCTAATTAACGCATTACGACTCTGGGGATAAATTCTTTGGTCGGCATTACGGCTTAAAAGTATTATTTGGGGTCGGCATTATGACTATTGGGAATTTCTTTTAGGTCAGCATAATTTTATTTTAGTCATGCCGACTTGCATAATAACCCTTAAGCTGTCAAGCAGACCTGCAGAGTTACATATTAGTTATCATGCCGACATCATGAAATATCCGATTAGACGTCATGCCAAAGTAGAATTATAGTTGACACTAAATAAACGAATTGGTAAAGTCAAATAAGGAAAAAACAGAAAAAAGACCATAGACCATTGACTATCGTCTATCGACTTACTACCAGTCACCAGCCACTAGCCACTAGTAACTCGACCCAAAAGCTATACTATAAAGAAAAAAGTTGAGGTGAAAATTTGTGGAAGGCAACCCTCGAAGTAGAAGTAGAAGCTTTTTTAATGCGAAAAAAAATAATGAGATGGGGAAGCTGTTCCATAAATAAGCTCCCCGGATAGGAGGAGCCATGAAAGAGCGTACTAATCACCTACTTATTGTTATCAAAGAATTTCTGGCTGCAAAAGATGAAAGACATCTCAAACAGTTTTTATTAGATATGCATTCTGTAGATATTGCCGATGTATTATCTAATATCACAGATAAAAAAGATAAGCAATACCTTTTAGCGCAATTGGATTCCGAACAAGCAGCCCTTGTTTTAAATGAATTAGATTCCGAAGTAATTGCTGACTTACTCCAGGATGTATCCTCAGATAGGGTTTCGGAAATTCTAGATGAAATGTCTTTTGACGACGCTGCTGACTTCCTTGGTGAATTATCTGAAAATGACAAAGAAAAGTTTTTAGATCTTTTTGAAGATCAGGATGCTGAAGATGTTCAAGAGTTAATGGATTACAGGGAGGATACAGCCGGTGGTATCATGACCACCGAATATGTGGCCATTCCTGACAGTATAACAGCTGCCAAAGCAATTGAAGTACTACGGGAAACTGCACCAGATGCAGAAACTGTTTATTATGTGTACGTAATTAATCTAAAAAACCAGCTGGTAGGTGTAATTTCCTTACGAGAACTTATTATAGCTAGCCCTGATTCAATAATTCTTGATATTATGCGAAAAAAGGTAATGAGCGTAAATGTTAATGATGATCAGGAAGATGTAGCCCGCTTAGTAGCTAAGTACGACTTTTTAGCTGTTCCCGTTGTTGATGCCAGGCAGCACCTAATTGGTATTATTACAGTTGATGATGTTATTGATGTTATCCACGAAGAAGCCACTGAAGATTTATACCGAATGGCAGGAACATATGAAGCTGAAGAGGATGAAACTCTCGCTAGGTTTAGCACTGCATTCAAATCGAGACTCCCCTGGCTTCTGATAACAATGATTGGTGGATTGCTTTCCGGTCAAATATTAAAAAATTTCTCTGAACTGTTAAATACTGTTGTTGCCTTAGCCTTTTTTATTCCTTTATTAATAGGTATGGGCGGTAATGTGGGAACCCAGTCCTCAACAGTTACTGTACGGGGAATTGCTACTGGGCAAATTAATACCACCACTGTTTTAAAAACTATTTTCCGGGAGTCCATGGTGGGTATCTCTTTAGGGACCGTAATGGGTGCTATCGTCGCACTTGCAGCATATCTTTGGCAGGGTAGTATTCAACTCGGTCTAGTGGTTGGTTTGACAATGTTTGCTAATATGGTTACTGCAGCTACTATGGGTACAGCAGTACCTCTCTTTCTTAGAAGGGTAGGCATTGACCCAGCTACGGCATCAGCCCCTTTTATAACTACGACAATTGATATTTTAGGCTTAATAATATATGCAACGTTGGCTACACTACTTCTAGGAATATTCTAATACATTATGGCTTAATAGTTATAAATATTGGTCGGCATGACGACTTTTATGCCACCTTTTAGGTCAGCATGACGTCTCTCAGGTTAAATTTTTGGTCGGCATTACGGCTTAGAAGTATTAATATGGGGTCGGCATTATGACTTTTGGGAATTGTTTTTAGTTCAGCATAACATAATTTTATTTTAGTCATGCCGACGTGCAATAAAACCCTTGAGACGTCACGCTGACTTGCAGATTTACATATAAGCTGTCATGCCGACATCATGAATTGCCCGATAGACGTCATGCAGTTACTAGTTCTTAACCTAGTGAACGAAGTGAGTGAAACCTTAGCCTTAAAATAAGGAGGTGTTTCAAATGTTAAATGTAGATATTGCCAAATATATCGATCATACAATCCTAAAGCCTCAGACAACAGAAGCTGAGATAGTGGAGCTATGTCGGGAAGCTAAACAGTATGGCTTTGCTGCTGTCTGTGTTAATCCCTGTTATGTAAATTTGGCCGCAAAACTATTAACAGGTACAAAGGTCAAGGTAGCTACTGTTATTGGCTTTCCTTTAGGTGCCAACACTATAGAAGTGAAAGCCTTCGAAGCAGATAGAGCTTTTAAAGAGGGTGCTCAGGAAATAGATATGGTAATAAATATCGGAGCTTTGAAAGCTGGTAAATATGATTATGTTCAGGAAGATATTCATGCTGTAGTAAATGCAGCTAAAATACAGGTTCCTAAAAAGCTTGTTAAGGTAATAATTGAAACTAACCTTTTAACTAATGAAGAAAAAGAAAAGGCTTGTGAACTGGTTTTGGCAGCAGGGGCTGATTTTGTAAAGACTTCTACCGGTTTTAACGGTGGTGGTGCAAACCTTGAAGATGTGCACTTGATGAAGCGAGTAGTAGGAGAAAAAGTGAAAATTAAAGCTTCCGGCGGGATTAGAGATGTAAAAACTGCTTTATTAATGATTGAGGCTGGAGCTGAACGGATAGGAACTAGCTCGGGAGTAGCTATTGTATCGGGAAATAACATTTAGACGTGTGTGTCCGTAGGGGCGCGCATTCAGCGGACGCCCAATGGGCGCCCCTACGGTTGAACTGGTAAAATAGTCGGTTTTCTGAGTAGGTGGTATTCTGATGGAGAATAAGGTAATTACAATTTTAGTAGTGGAACCGGACCTTTTAGTACGCAAAGGGTTAGTAAGCATATTAAATCAGTCCGAAAACTTGCAGGTTGTTGGGGAAGCAGCTAATGCTAGAGAAGCTTTGGATTTTATTCGAAAAAATGACGTTCATGTTGTTGTAACGGAGTTGTGGATAAAGGATGAGAAAAACTCATTAGTAGCTTCAATCGGTAAGGAGTTTCCTGGAAAAACAAAGATTGTGGTTCTCACTGCTTCTCAGGAAGCGAAACACCTTTTTGATGCTATGCGCTTAGGGGCTCAGGGTTATTTATTAAAATCTCTGGATCCCCATATCTGGGTTGAGGTAATCCGGAGTGTAGTAAATGAAAATGAATCTTTAGCCTCTCCTGTGGCTTGTGATATCCTGCGTCAGTTTGCAGAGCAATTAGGCAGGGAAAGTAATGATAAGACAAACTCTCTTAGCTTGAGGGAAAAGGAAATTCTTCATCTAGTAGCTGTCGGCAATACCAATCAAAAAGTTGCCGCACAATTGAATATTTCTCCTAACACGGTAAAAAATCACATTAAACGAATAAGTGATAAGGTAGGGACGCTAAATAGAGCGCAGTTGGTGGCATTTGCTATACGCCACGGCTTCACCATAAAGAGGTGAGTGACTGGTGAAAAGCGGCATCTAGCGTCGTTGCTAAAAAGGGCTAAAATCCTCAACGGAAAGAGGAAAGGGGACACACCTGTTGAGCCTCCGTAGTTTTTTAGGACAGGAATGTCCCCAACAATTACGCCTCCGGTTTTAGCCCCTTTTAGTCGCCTAGCTATCTATCGCTTTTGACCAGCCACCCAGTCGTATTACCAGTCACTAGTAACTATTTTTCACTGTTCCACTATCCCTTTATAATTGATAATACAAACCAGTTATTGACAGTGATAACTGGTTATTTTATTTGATAGATATATTAATAGAATGCTAATAATATAGTCTTATTAGTACATTTGTACTAATGTATGGTCTATTTTTCTATTAAATTTAGTACAATACTAGTCTTTATAAATTCCTAGCAATATAGTATGATAAAGATGTAAATGATAATGATTATCATCGAGGAGGAAAACTTATGGTATTAGCTGATGTTAAGAAAGGTCAATCTTTTAAAATTCTTTCCATACCAAATGAAATCGTTAGGGCTCAGGCTATCCGTTTTGGTATTGCCGAGGGTGTTATTGTTACCTGTGATGAGATGATACCTGCCGGGCCTGTAATAATAAGAAAGAATAAACAGGAAATTGCTATAGGTTATGGCTTAGCTAAGAAGATTTTAGTTGAAGCAGTAGGATGAAATGGAGAAAATTGAATGAATGTAGAATGTAGAATGTAGAATTTAGAATTTATAGAATTTAGAATTTAGGTACGGTTCAACAGTGATACAGAATAGACATGCAATGATTGTGTCAGACGCAATATATAAGCCCAAAAGTAGTGTCAGACCAATAATGTTGCAGGGGTGTATGTCAGACGCAAAAATCTATCCCAATAGAATTACCTTTACTTTACACTGGTCACAGGTCACTGAGCACTGGTCTCCAATCCCGAGAGGTTTATCACAAATATTTACTAGCCACTAGCCACTAGCCACTAATAACTAGCAACTGAATTTAAGGAGGTAATCAACATGGCTCATTGTCATGAAAGTAATATAAAAATAGATTTACCAGAGCATGGTCGGAAAATTGTTTTAGCAGGAAATCCAAATGTAGGAAAATCAGTATTTTTTAACGCATTTACAGGGATGTATGTTGATGTTTCTAACTATCCCGGTACTACTATAGATATTTCCTTTGGTCGATATGGTGAGGATATTATTATTGATACTCCAGGTGTATATGGTGTTTCTTCTTTTAATGATGAAGAAAAAATTGCTCGGGATGTTATCTTGTCTGCTGATATAGTAGTTAATGTGGTCGATGCTGTTCACTTAGAACGGGACCTTTTTCTAACTCAACAGATTATCGATACTGGAGTACCTGTTATCATAGCTTTAAATATGATGGATGATGCCACAAGGCAGGGGATTAAGGTAGATGCAGATTTATTGGAACATTTACTAGGTGTACCTGTTATTGAAACGGTTGCTGTAAAAGGAATTGGTCTAGAAAAAGTAAAAAATAGCGTAAATAAAGCAAAAGCTGGTATTGTTTCCCACCAAGATCTACAGAATATGCTGACAAAAATGAAGGCTAGGGTTGCAAGCCAAGGAGAAGCCCTTCTAGTATTAGAAGAGGACCCTGTAATTGCTGAAAGACATGGTCTTAAGCCTGCCAAGCATAGAGAAGAAATCTATCTCATGCGTCGGGAGCGGGTCAATGATGTAGTAGGACATGTCATCACTGAGGTTAAAGAAGGAGCTGACTTTAAAACAAAATTAGGGCGCTGGATGATTAAACCTATTACCGGTATACCTATACTTTTGGTAATGCTGTATTTTATGTATCAGACTATAGGTGTTTTTGTAGCCGGGACCATTGTTGGGATAACTGAAGAAACAATTATGATTGGCATGTATGAACCTTTTATGCAGGGTATAGTTAGTAAGTTTGTCGACTTAGGGAGTGCTTTTGGTTATATTTTAGCGGGTGAGTTTGGCGTATTAACTATGACGGTTACTTATGTACTAGGTCTTTTAATGCCTTTGGTTGTAGGCTTCTATTTCTTCCTTTCAGCATTCGAGGATTCAGGTTACCTGCCGAGGCTGGCTGCCTTGACGGATAGACTACTTTCGATGGTCGGCTTAAATGGTAGAGCAATTATTCCTTTAATTTTAGGTTTTGGTTGTGTTACCCTAGCTACAGTGGTTACCCGACTTTTAGGCTCAGTGAGAGAAAGAAGAATCGCAATTTTCCTCTTGGCCTTAGCAATACCATGTTCCGCTCAGATAGGTGTCATAGCTGGTATGCTGGCAGGCTTAGGGGGAGTATATTTAACACTTTATATTGTGGTTATTGTCAGTGTAATGGCAATTGTCGGTACATTACTTAATAGGTTTCTCCCTGGTAAATCCACAGATTTATTGATTGACTTACCGCCTTTGAGACTGCCTAGGATCGAAAATGTATTAAAGAAAACTGTAATCAAGTCTTACAGCTTTTTAAAAGAGGCTACTCCGTTATTTGCAATTGGTGCATTCATTATAAGTGTAATGGATTTGACAGGCCTTTTGACTGCACTGCAAAACTTTTTAGCACCTCTTACTGTAGGATGGTTGAATTTACCTAAAGAGGCATCTACTGCTTTTGTTATGGGTATAGTCCGAAGAGACTTTGGTGCTGCTGGTCTAAGTGATCTAGCTATGGACCCATTGGCTACTATAATTTCTCTAATTACAATTACCCTTTTTGTACCTTGTATCGCAGCTATTTTAGTCCTCTTTAAAGAACGCAATAAAAAAGAGGCGGTTATTATGTGGATCGGCTCTTTATTAATTGCTTTTCTAGTCGGTGGTATTGTTAGTAAGCTGACCGGTATGTTTACTAATGATATTTCAGGTAGTTGGTTTGCTATTTTTGCCTTTATAGGCATGGCAGGGGTAACCTCTATTTTGACTAGGATCGGGAAGAACCCTCAAGTCAAAACATTTTCCCAGGAGGGATAACCATGAAGTGCCCCCAATGCGGCTATGAAATTAAAGAAGAAGATGCTGTACGCTGCCCGAGATGTTTTAAAAGCCTGCTGCATACTGGCGGGTGTACCAATTGCGGCAATTGCTCTATAAAAAAGTAAGGCTGGTGAAAAGCTTCGCCTAGCGTTGTTCCAAAAAGGGGTCAAAATCCTCAGCGTAATAGGAACGGGGACACACCTGCAGAGGCCATGTTACCTCTTAAGACAGGAATGTCCCCAACTAATACGCCTCCGGTTTTGCCCCCTTTTTGCGCCTAGCTATGCTCGCTTTTGACCAGCCTATAGGGAGAATTTAGGCACGGTTCCTGACTTGCGCATCATCTAGGCGCAAGACGAGGGAAGAAGGGGGGACGTTTCACAGGTCTTAATCTAACGGAACAAAGTGGAGTGAAATCTTAATCTAGCGAAGCGAAATACTTATCTTTTTTGTAGCACAGTAGCACTGTAAAACTGTAGCCAAGAATAACCTGCCGGTAAAGCAGGTTATTCTTACTTGGCTATTCCAAAGCGGGAGATTTTAACCTCTATGTCTGTTTCTATAGGTACCCTCGGAAAGGTTTTCTTCCAGTCTAAGCTCTCGAAATAATCGGGGTTTCTATTCATCAATTCCATACCAAAATTAAAATAATCTACATTATATATTTTCTGCGCCTTTCTAATTGCTTCATTAACATCTCCGGTAATCACTTGGGTAAAAAACTTTTCTAATTTATCAATATTTTTCGGTTCAGACAGAAGAAGCTCATTACCTTCCTCCTGCAAAATTATACCATCAGTTTTCAGCCTAACTATAAATTTTAATTTTTCATTTTGTATCTCAGGTATTATCTTTGTTTTCTTATTATCTACCTTATAGGTATAGATTCCTTCATTTAAACTGCCTATAAAGGTTATTTTTCGAGATTCAGGAAGAAGTAAGCTTGCTTTTCTGGTTTCCTCTCCATCTAACCAGCCTACCAGCTTCCAGTCATCAAAGATTGCACTACCGATGCGTACAATATCTCCATTATTACTAAGACTAAATGCTGCCCCTAAAGTCTGACCATTGTTGGTCCGCATTTCACTTAAAAAGCTGGTGAAAGGCTTGAACGTGCTTAAGGAAAAACTCTTGCTTATTTCCACCATGCCAACTAATTCTTTGGCAATATAACTTTCTAATTTTGGCTCAGTTTTTAGAACATCTACTGCTTCATTTTTCTGGACAAAACCAAGGCGCACCCTGCGGGCTACTTCCGGATGTTTTTCAAAAAAATTGCAGATAATTTTACTATTGTCTGCTATCCCCTCACCAATTAGGAGTATCTGCAAATGGCTAAGAGTTAGCGGACGGGAAATATTTGTCTGGACCAAATCTAAAGCTTTTTCTATTGTTTCTCCTTCCGCAGTAAGCACTATACTCGAAGCTTTTTCCGGCTGTAGTTTCCAGGAAGATTCTTTTAATAATGCAGGTTTGATGATTTCTACTGTTACCTTATACCTGAAAGGTATATTTTCCTGACCCATTGTTATACTGGCTACTTCATCTATCCCTAGGGCTGTGATATAAGCTCTATTGTTGATATCCTTAGTATCCCAGCAAGCAGGAATTATTAAAATTGCCAGTAGTATCAGTAGAAGATAGATTAGTTTATTTTTCATGAATAATTCCCCTTTTTTCCCTTAAAACAGATAACAATAAAGTTAGCAAAGGTAGAAAATATATAAAAATTATTGCGGCATAAATATGTACTTCTCTTAATTTCATACACCAGGCAAAATCAGGAATTAAAAGTGTTGATAGAACTGTCAAGAGTCCTATTAAATAGACTACTGTTTTCTTTTGAGATATTTTAAAGACCTGGATAATACCGTAGGAAAGTAAATAGAGAATTACGGAAATAGCAACAAAGGCTGTTATCAATAGAGGAACAGTTTGAAAGAGTTCGAATCTCTCAGCAGGGAACCCTGGTATTTCAATTAAGGACAGCATAGCAAATCCTGGCCATAACATTTGATTGGTATTATTGATACCTAAGATTCCAATAGCTAATATTGTAAAGACAACTGCTAAAAAGTTCAAAAAAGCTATCCCTGCTAAAGCAGGCTTAAAGATTTTAGTATTATCTGAAAGAAAGGGGGATAAAAATAGAAGTATCTCTAAACCATGAAAGTATCCGGTATATAATATTGCTCCCTTAAGAACAGGCGTTATTCCATTGGCTAAGATGGGGAAGAAATTATGTATTTCAACTTGACTTAAGGAAAGGGAGATAGACAAAAGAAGTGAAATTATGAATATAGGGCTTATTATCTGGATAAAGCGAATAATGGCTACAAGGCCATATGCCACTAACCATACAGCACCAAGTGCCAGTAAAAAGATTGGCATCAATATAGGGGTTTTTTCTAAAAAAAAGATCTGGTTTACTTCACCTGTGTTATTGAAAAGCAAAGTTAAATATGAACCCCAAAAAAGGAAATAACCAATGGAAATTATAAATGCTATAGGTCTACCCCATATTTGGGAAATGTATTGGAAAAGGTTTTGTTGGGGAAAACGCTTCATCAGACGGAGTAAAAAATAGGTTCCTAATGTAACCAATACCCCGCCTATTAGTGCTGATAGCCAACTGTCCCTACCGGCAATTAAAAATACTTTTCTATCCATGACAAAAAGCTTAAATTCAATAATAGTTAAAAAAAATATTAATGGTATGACTCGAGGGTCTATCTTATCCTGGACATTATCCTTTATGGTCATTTATCTCACCCCTAACAAATAACTAGTCATTTTATTTCTTTTTAGGTTTATAGGTTTCATCCTGGGGCATGTCAACTGAAGTTTTCCGTAATATAGTGTGGCCCCAACCGCTTAGTTCTATCGGGCCTAGTGGTGACATATAAGGAATACCGAAAGATTTAAGAGTGGATAAGTGAATTAAAATATAAAAAACGCTGACTGCTAAACCAAAAAGTCCAAAAATAGTAGCCATAAGCATGGTGAAAAACTGAATTATCCGGATGGAAGAGCGTAAATCAAAGCCGGGAATAGTAAAAGAGGCAATTATTGTTAAGCCCACAATAATTGTTATGGGGCCGCTTATGATATTCGTCACTAATCCTGTGAGCACTAGAGTTACGCCTGCGAAGATGGAAATGGATTGCCCGGTGGTATTAGGCATGCGCAGCATTACCATTCTTACTACCTCTGCTATTCCCATTAGGATAAAGGCTTCTATATAAATGGGAAAAGGAGTATTTTCCCTAGCCGCAGTAAGAGTAATAGTTAATGCTGAAGGAATTAGTTCCGGATTGAATGAGGTTAAGGCAATATAAAAGCTAGGTAGCAGAGTAGCAATAATAAAAGAAATAAACCTGGCTATGCGAAAAAAGCTAGAAGCTACAAACCATCTTCGATAGGCATCTTCAGGTGTATCTAGTAGGTCAAAAAGAGTAGTTGGTGCTATGATTATATTAGGACAGCCATCCACAAAAATAGCAACTCTTCCTTGAGTGAGTGCAGTTAAAGTGAGATCAACTTTCGAAACAATTTCAACTTGGGGAAAAGGACTCCAAATAGAATCTTGAATATTCCTTTCAATATAGCTTGTGTCAGGGATTATTTCAGCTTTAATGCCCTTAAGCCTATTTTTTATTTCAGCAACTATACCTGTGTTTGCAACATCCTGTAAATAGGCGATAACTACTTTGGTTTTAGAACGGGAGCCTATTATGAATTCTTCTGTGACTAGATTAGGATCAGGTAACCTCTGAAAAAGCGATTGCAGGTTTTCTTCAATATTTTCCGAATACAACTGTTTGGAGCCTCTGTATAACTGCTGTTCAGCTCTTGGTGTTACATCAACAACAGGATTAGTACTGGCTATCTTGGAACCCGTCGCGGAGTTTTCGTCTTTTTCTTTTTTCCATTTAAAGAATTTCACCTAAGCTCCCCTATCCTATAAAAAGGTATTGGCAAAAATAGTATAAATCAATGTTGCATATATTATGTAAGTCTTACATTTCCAACCTAATTTATTATTCTTTTTCCATCTACTTACTGTTTTCACTAAAATCAATTATAATAAAAGAGAGTGGAAAAAGAAGGGCAGTATACCTGTTAATTTTCTTGGCAAACTACTACTGCGTGAGTAAGTCCAAAACAGAAAGGATGGTCACCATGCAGGCAAAGGACTTTTTTTGGCGTTATTTTCAACAAACTGGTGGGATCGAGGCTTATTTAATTTATAAAGAGATGTTGGAGGAAGAGGAGAGAATGTCTCTTAAGGTTGTCCCAGGAGAAGAGTAGGTGGAGCTGTGCCAGAAATTTTAAAAACAAATGCCATAGTTTTGCGGGCTCGTAGTTATAGTGAAGCAGACCAGCTTTTGACCCTATATACTGAAAAGGCAGGAAAACTGACAGCTATTGTTAAAGGAGTAAAAAAACCAAAGAGTAAATTACGAGGTGGAGTTCAGGTTTTTAGCCATACTAATGTAGATCTTTTTCTAGGCAAAAATCTGGCTACTGTAACTCAGGCGGAAACCATTAATACTTTTGCTCCATTGAGGGAAGATCTTTTCAGGATGGGTTGTGGAGCATATCTAGCGGAGCTTCTCGATAGTTTAATACCTGAAGGGGAAAGTGATACAGAACTTTTTAGTTTAGTTTTAATGGGTTTTTATTTACTCTCTGTTGAAGAGCCTTGGCTTGCAACAAAGGTAATGGAAATCCGATTACTACGAGAGTTGGGGTATCAACCCCAAATGGAGAGCTGTGCTAACTGTGGTCAAATAAAAGTAGCAGGTTATTATTTCTCTTCTGAGCTAGGTGGCCTTCTCTGTGATCAATGCTTTAGAGATAAGCCCGGTATGGCTATTGTTAAAATCAGCGGAGAAACATGCGTAATTCTCAAGCAGTTAATGAGTATGGAATTAACCAAGATAAACCGTTTGCGCATTTCAGCTAATGCAAAAAAGGAATTAGCCGAAATACTAGATTTACATATTATAAATTGTCTGGGTAAGAAATTGAAATCTAAAGAGTTTCTTGATAATCTGGCATGATTTAAGCATGACGGCTATTGGGATAATTCATGAAGTCGGCTTGATGGCTTATGAGAAAGACTGAAGTCGGCATGACGGCAATATTGTAAACCTGCATGTCAGCATGACGACTTATGGGTTAATAATGCAAGTCGGCATTATTACTGAGATTATTTATGCTGACCGAAAAATAATTCCCAAAAGACATAATGCCGAATAAAATAGTACGTGTAAGACGTCACGCCGACCTCATATATATACTTCTGAGCCGTAATGCCGACCTAAAAATTTAACTTAGGAGACGTCATGCTAAACTTGGCTTTTCTTGCATCATTTTCCCATTCCCAGGGTATAATTTCTTTGAAGGGGGAATTTTTATGGATGAGTTAGTTAAAATAGACCTGCTTCGAGAAAGGACAGGGGTAGGTTATAAGGAAGCCAAGGATGCTTTAGATAGAGCAGGGGGAGATGTTGTTCAAGCCTTGATATTAATTGAAGATGAAAGAGTTAATTTGGATGAAGACCTTCAGAGAAAAGGCAAAAAAATTATGCATCAGGTTAAAGAAATAATCAAAAAAGGTAATGTCACGAAAATTAGATTAAAAAAGGATGATAAGATAATTTTTGAGTTTCCAGTTAATATTGGAGTTCTGGGTATAGCCGGTGCTGCTGTTAGTTCTACATTTGCAATTGTAGCAGCATTAGGAACTGTAGCAGCCCTAGCAAATAACTATACTCTCGAAATAGAACGACCCGGAGGGAAAGTAGAAACACAGGAAATTCAACTTTATGACGAAGATTAGTGAAATCTTTGATAACCTTAACCTTAATCTAGCGAAGCGGAACCTAGCGAACGAAGTGAGCGAAACCTTAATGTCTTGACATCAACATAGCTTTTTGCTACATTAAAATGGAATTTAATATTCTGTAGCTGTGAAGGAGAAGAGTATCTGCTGTAAGCTTCGAAGCGAGCCGGGGATGGTGTGAGCCTGGTGAAGGGCAGTAGAGAAGGGCGCTCTGGAGCCTTTTGCTTTGAGGTGGACTTAAGCACTTTGCTTAGGTCAATCGGGGTGGAACCGCGGGAATTTGCCTCCCGTCCCTGTCTATGGGGACGCGAGGCTTTTTGTATTCAGTGAAAAGGTGAAATAGTGAAACAGTGTAAGAGTATAAGTACGATAGTGGTTCAAAAGGAACGATCTGGGCGTTGTTCCCTAGTATTTAAAATAAGGACGAATAGACGTGTTAGATGTTTAATTTCAGATTAGGTATAACAGATGAATGAGTGCTACAGTGAAAAAACGCGCCCACGTGCTTCACGTGCCCACGAATAGACGAAGAAAGGTGTGATTATATGAATTTTCAAGACTTGATTTCAGCCCTCAACAAATTTTGGGGGGAGCAGGGCTGTATAATACAGCAGCCCTATGATGTAGAAAAAGGTGCCGGAACTATGAATCCTGCTACTGCTTTGCGGGTCCTTGGCCCGGAACCATGGTATGTAGCTTATGTTGAACCTTCCCGTCGTCCAACAGATGGGCGTTACGGTGAGAATCCCAACCGCCTACAGCATTATTATCAATATCAGGTTATCTTAAAGCCCTCTCCTGATAATATTCAGGAGCTTTATCTGGAGAGTTTGAAAACAATGGGAATTGATCCTTTAATGCATGATATCAGATTTGTCGAGGATAACTGGGAGTCTCCCACTTTAGGTGCCTGGGGTTTAGGCTGGGAAGTATGGCTTGATGGGATGGAAGTTACCCAATTTACCTATTTTCAGCAGTGCGGCGGTATTGATTGCAAACCAGTCAGTGGAGAAATAACCTATGGGATTGAGCGTTTGGCTATGTTTGTTCAGAAAAAGGACAGCGTTTTTGATATTGAGTGGGTTGAAGGTATTACATATGGTGATGTCCATCATCAGGGGGAAGTAGATTATTCTCACTATAACTTTGAAGTTGCAGATATTGAGATGCTGTTTATGCTTTTTGATGCTTATGAAAAAGAGGCGATAAGAATATTAGAAAAAGAACTAGTCCAGCCAGCCTATGACTATGTTCTTAAATGCTCACATACCTTTAATCTTTTAGATGCCCGGGGTGCTATTAGTGTTACCGAGCGGACAGGCTACATTGGCCGAGTTAGAAATCTGGCAAGAGCCTGCGCCCAAGGGTATGTCAAACAGAGGGAAAAATTAGGGTTCCCTTTAATTAAAGATGCTAAACAACGGGAAACCTTAGGTCTAGATGTTAAGGAGGTAAAATAGATGCGTGATTTACTCTTGGAAATAGGTACAGAAGAGATACCAGCAAAGTTTATGCCTCCTGCATTACAACAATTAAAAGAGCTGACAGAAAAAAAGTTTAGTGAACTAAGACTCGACTATCAGCAAATAGATACTTATGGAACCCCACGGCGCTTAGTCCTTTTTGTTCAGGGGTTACCAGAAGTGCAAAAGGATTTGCTAGATGAGGTGAAAGGACCCTCAGCAAAAGCAGCTTTTGATGCTGAAGGTAATCCGTCTAAAGCCGCTCAGGGTTTTGCTAGAGGGCAAGGTGTTGATGTCAAAGACTTGACAGTAAAAGAAACAGATGCTGGTTCCTATGTCTATGCCTTTAAGAAGGTTGCAGGCCGGCCTGTTCAAGAGGTTCTAGCGGAACTTCTGCCCCAATTAATTTTTGGGATCAATTTCCCTAAGCCTATGCGCTGGGGTTACTCCGACCTGAAATATGCTCGGCCTATCAGATGGTTAGTAGCCTTATTTGGTAGTGAGGTAATTAATTTTAAAGCTGCTGAAGTAGCCAGCTGCAGGGTATCCCGGGGACACCGCTTCTTAGGAGAAGCCAGAATAGAAGTTGTCGATACAACCCAGTATTTTAATCTAATGGAAAAAAACTATGTAATTATTGATCCTAAGGTGCGAAGGGAAATCGTTATCAAGGAAATTAACCAATTGGCAGCTTCAATTCAAGGTCGAGTGGAACCTGATGAAGAACTATTAGAAGAGGTTATTTTCTTAATTGAATATCCTACAGCTTTAATGGGCGGTTTCAATGAGAAGTATCTGGCTATTCCCAAGGAAGCTATAATTACACCTATGAAAGAGCATCAACGCTATTTCCCAGTGCTTACAGATGAAGGGGAATTACTTCCTAAATTCATAACAGTACGTAACGGTAATAAAAACCACTTGGATGTGGTTCAGGCTGGTAATGAAAAAGTACTTGAGGCACGTCTCGCCGATGCTAAGTTCTTTTTTGACGAAGACTTAAAGGTCAAATTAGCCGAATATGTTGATAAATTAAAAGCCATAGTTTTTCAAGAAAGCTTAGGTACAGTATATGAAAAAGTTGAGCGTATTCAAAAAGGAGTAACTAACCTTTCTGGCCTTATAGGTAGTGAGAAAGTGGTTGAGGAAAGAGCTTTAAGGGCTGCTTTTTTGGCTAAGGCGGATTTAGTTACAAATATGGTCTATGAATTCCCAGAACTCCAAGGAATTATGGGTGAAAAATATGCCTTAATTTCAGGTGAAGACCAGATTGTTGCTCGAGCCATCTTTGAACACTATTTACCTCGAAATGCAGGGGATGATCTGCCCAAAACCATAGAGGGCACTTTAGTAAGTTTAGCTGATAAAATAGACACTATTGCCGGCTGCTTTGCAGTAGGTTTTGAGCCAACCGGATCTCAGGACCCATATGCTTTGCGGAGGCAGGCTTTAGGCATCTGTAATATAATTATTGAAAAAGGATTAAATATTTTTCTAAAAGCTCTCATAGCTCAAGCTTTGGATAACTATCAAGGTAAGCTAGAAATAGATCGGGCTCAACTAACTGCAAGTATTTACGGTTTTTTTGAACAGCGGGTAAGGAATATTTTGGCTGAATCTGGACACAGATATGATGTTATCGAAGCAATAATTGCTTCGGGCTATGACAACCTAATTGAGACATTAATGCGGGCAAAAGCCGTGGAGGATGTTAAAGGAACAGCAACCTTTAATAAACTTTTAACTGCATTTACCAGGGCAAATAATTTGGCTAAAAAGGCAGAAAATGATGTGATAGAAGAAAAGTACCTAATAGAGTCGGTGGAAAAAGAGCTGTATCATAAACTAAACCAGGTAGAAAAGGAAGTAGATAGTGCAGTCGGAACTAAAGATTATACCCGGGCTCTTACTGCTATAGCCTCACTAGAGGAACAAATAAATGCTTTTTTTAATGGAGTTATGGTTATGGCGGAAGATGGGAATGTTAAAGCTAACAGATTAGCTATTTTGCTGAATGTTTCCAGGCTTAGTATACTTATTGCAGATTTTACAAAAATTGTTCAAGATTAATAGAAAAACGCGTGCAAGTCAAGAACCGTCCCCGAATTGACTTTTATTGGAGGATTTTTTATGGTTCAACTGCAAAATATCTGGCGGGCCAGGGAAAACCTGGCTGGTGTAATTCACCATACTAATTTAGATTTGTCTTTTACTTTTAGCCAATTATCAGGAAACAAAGTTTTTCTAAAAACTGAAAACCTGCAAAAAACAGGGTCTTTTAAAATTAGAGGAGCTTACAACAAAATTGCCTGCTTGGAATCTAAGGCTAAGGAAAAAGGGGTAATTGCAGCTAGTGCCGGCAATCATGCTCAGGGTGTAGCTTTTGGAGCTAGTAAAGCAGGGATTTCCTCTACTATTGTTATGCCTGAGGGAGCACCCTTATCTAAGGTAATTGCTACCCGTGGTTATGGAGCTAATGTAATTTTACACGGCGGTGTCTATGATGATTCCTACAAAAGAGCACTAGAAATACAAAAAGAAACTGGTGCGGCTTTCGTCCATGCTTTTGATGATATGGAGGTAATTGCGGGACAGGGTACTATTGGCTTAGAAATACTAGATGACTTGCCAGATGTAGATGCCATATTAGCCCCTATTGGCGGCGGAGGATTAATATCAGGTATTGCCGTTGCAGTCAAATGCTTAAAGCCTAGTGTGAAAATTATTGGTGTAGAAGCAGAAGGGGCAGCTTGCGTTTTATCCTCACGCCAAAAAGGCAAATTAGACACGCTAACCTCTGCTCAAACTATAGCCGATGGTATTGCTGTCAAGTGCCCCGGTACTTTGACCTTTGATTTAATCCAGAAATATGTGGATGATGTGATTACTGTAAGTGATGAGGAAATTGCCAGTACAATTTTGCTTCTGCTTGAAAGATCCAAATTAGTAGCCGAGGGGGCAGGGGCAACGGCATTAGCTGCTTTAGTATATAGAAAAAAACTTTTACAAAATAAAAAGGTTGCAGTTGTAATAAGCGGTGGTAATATTGATGTTAATTTTATGTCCAGGATTATTGAAAAGGGGCTTGTTAAGACAGGCAGAAATGTAAAGCTAACTACGATAATGCTGGATAAACCCGGCAATTTGCAGCATTTCCTAAGTATTATTGCCGAAAATAAAGCTAATGTTATTTCTATTTACCATGACCGCTTAGACCCTGATGTATCCTTAGATAAAGCCCATGTTGATGTGGTCCTAGAAACCCAAAGCGCTGATCATGTGGCCCAATTAGTTGCAAATCTGAAAAAACAAGGTTATGAAGTGAATTTTACGAAATAAGGAGAGAGAGCTTTGCGAGAGTATAGCTGTTTTGATATCCTGGGGCCTGTGATGGTAGGGCCATCTAGCTCACATACAGCTGGCGCTGTTAGGCTGGGGCGACTAGCCCGGGCTATTGCTGGTGGTGTACCTAAGGAAGCAGAAATAATTTTGCATGGCTCCTTTTCTCAAACCTATCGGGGTCATGGTACTGACTTAGCCTTAATAGGAGGCCTTTTAGGCTTTAATACAGATGACGTGCGGATTAGGAATTCTTTTGCTATTGCCAATGAGAAGGGCTTAAGCTTTAAGTTTATTCCCGCCAACCTTGGTGAAGGTTTTCATCCTAATACAGTAAGGTTTTTTCTTATCAGCGCCGAAGACGAAAAATTAAGTATAACGGGAGCATCGGTAGGTGGCGGAAATGTGGTTATTACCCATATAAATGATAATGAAATTGAACTAAAGGGAGACCTTCCAACCTTAATAACAACCCACCATGATATTCCCGGAGTTATTTCCCGAGTTTCCGGGGTTTTGGCGGAGTATAAAATAAATATAGCTTTTATGAGAGTTTTTAGAAAAGAAAAGCGCAAACTAGCTCACATGGTAGTAGAAACCGATGACAAGGTGAATTCTGCTATTATCAACGATATATTAAAGCTAGAGCCGATAGTGAGTGTTCGCTCTATTGAACCGGTGTGACGACTTCTATGTCATATTTTAGGTCGGCGTGACGTCTCTCGGGTTAAATATTTAGTCGGCATTATGGCTTAAAAGTATAAATATGGGGTCGGCGTGACGACTACTATGCCACATTTTTGGTCAGCATGACATCTCTCAGTGAAATCATAGGGTCGGCTAATTTTATCTAAATCATGCCGACAATCAGGCTTACCCTTAAGTCTTAATGCCGACTTGCATTATTAACCTATAAGCCGTCATGCGGACATGCAGGTTTACATTTTAGTTGTCATGCCGACATTCAGATTTTCTCGTAAGCCATCATGCCGACATCATGAATTATCCCAGTAGACGTCATGCTTAAGCTAGAGATGTTTACCTCAAAGAAAAGAGGGTGTTATACATAGATGCATTACTACAATGTAAAAGATTTAGTTGAGGAAGCGGAAAAGAGGGCTGTGACCATTGGTAGGGTTGTCAAGGAGATGGAGGCAGAAAACCTGGAGGTTCCAGTGGAGCAGGTTGAGGAACGGATGCTTGCCCAATGGCTCACTATGAAGGAATCTGCGGAAATCGGTCTTTCGGAGCCTAAAAAATCTATGGGTGGGCTTATCGGTGGTGAAGGGAAAAAACTTAACGATTACAGGCTAAACAATAAAACTTTGGCTGGCCAGAGGATGAATAAAGCGGTTAGCCGCGCTCTTGCCGTTGCTGAAGTAAATGCTTCCATGGGTAAAATAGTAGCTGCGCCTACGGCTGGTTCTTCTGGAATTTTACCAGGAGTACTTTTGACTGTCCAGGAAGAGTTAAATTTAGATGATAGGCGAATAGTTGATGGCCTTTTTACTGCTTCAGGGATTGGGATAATTATAGCCCAAAAGGCTTCAATTTCCGGGGCAGAGGGCGGATGTCAAGCCGAATGTGGAGCAGCAGCAGCTATGGCAGCTGCTGCATTAGTAGAGCTTGCCGGAGGACTGCCTTCCCAGGCAGGAGAGGCTTGTGCCATTGCTTTAAAAAATGTATTAGGCTTAATTTGTGATCCTGTTGCCGGCTTGGTTGAAGTGCCGTGTGCTAAACGTAATGCCCTAGGTGCTTCTTTGGCTTTAGTATCAGCAGATATGGGTTTAGCAGGTATCAAGAGTGTTATCCCTGTTGACGAAGTAATCGTAGCCATGGGCGAAGTGGGCTGTTCGCTGCCAGACAGCTTAAGAGAAACGGCAAAGGGCGGTTTGGCAGCAACCCCTACTGGACGAGAGCTAGCGGAGAGGTTTTTGGGAAAGTTCTAGTCTGAGGTTACTTTTTAGAAGGAACTTTCCGATCCTACAGAAGTACAGCTCTACAGTGCTACAGAGAAAACATTAAGGCTAAGGTTGAGATTAAGATTAGATTTCGCTTCGCTAGATTAAAAACCAGAGAAAATCTAACGAAATGAAATGTAGTGAAATCTTTGACCTAAGAATTACATACTGTAGAACTGAGTCTCTATCTAAAAAATCGTCGTTCGACGATTTTTTCACGTTTATTGAAAAAATAAATATAATATATGGCGAAAAAAATATGCATCATAGAAGGAGAAAAGAAATATAAATAGTATATATTATATAATGATAAATATCTAAATATGCATCATATTTAGATATTTAATACTTTTTCGCGCTCACGTGCCCACGGATAAGCGTATAATCGTTTTTGGCGATTTAAGGTGGTGAAATATTATTCAACTCAATGAAAGACAGGGTAAAATAATAGAAATAGTTAAAAAAGAAGGACCAATAACCGGTGAACAAATTGCTGAACGGCTCAATGTAACAAGGCCCTCGCTGAGGCCTGATTTAGCCTTTTTAACGCAGATTGGTTTTTTAGAGGCTAGACCTAGGGTAGGCTACTATTATTCGGGCAAAACACCGGGTTACGGAGTGGTTGAGCAAATAATGAAACTACGGGTGAAGGATCATAAATCTGTTCCCATTGTTGTTTCAGAAAACACTTCGGTTTATGACAGTATAGTAGCCCTTTTTGTCAATGATGTAGGGACCTTGTTTGTAGTGAGTGAACAGGGAATTTTAGAGGGAGTTGTGTCTCGAAAAGACTTATTAAAAACAGCTTTGGGTAAAATAGATGTGAATCAGCTTCCTGTCAGTATAATTATGACTAGGATGCCAAATATAATCACTACAACTCCTGAGGAGAGCCTGTGGGCCGCTGCTCGAAAGCTGATAAGTCATGAAATAGATGCACTACCTGTGGTGAGGCCCGCTAATAGCAAAGAAGATAAATTGGAAGTAATCGGGAGGGTGTCCAAAACCAATATTGCCAAAGTCTTTGTTGATTTAGGCTTAGGAAGATTAGACTTTTTTTAGGAGGGGATGACTATTAGTAAACCTATTGTTTATATAATATCAGATTCATTAGGCGAAACAGCAGAGTTTGTAGTTAGAGCTGCTGCTAGTCAATATAATGGTGCGGGAGTTGAGTTTAGGAGGGCTCCTTATGTCAGTCACCAAGACCATCTTTTAGAGGTGATAGAAGAAGCCAGCCGCTATAACAGTCTTATTGCTTATACATTGGTGGTAGAGGATTTAAAAATTACCTTGGAGGCTGAGGCAAAGAAGAGAAATTTACCTACTGTTGATGTTTTAGGACCGATGATGATGGGAATACGTCAGCTCACCGGTTATGAACCCCGAAGAGAACCGGGCTTGTTACATAAACTAGATGATGATTATTTTAGAAAAATTGAAGCTATTGAGTTTGCGGTTAAATATGACGATGGCAAAGACCCTCGGGGAGTTATTTACGCTGATATCGTATTACTAGGTGTTTCAAGGACCTCAAAAACTCCCCTATGTATGTATCTAGCTCATAAAAGGATTAAGGCAGCCAATATACCTCTAGTACCTGAAGTAAATCCGCCGGATGAATTGTTTAATTTACCTAGAGGTAAAGCAGTAGGTTTAACTATAAGACCCCAAATTCTAAACGAAATTAGACAGGAACGTCTCAAAACCTTAGGTCTTGTTTCTAGTGCTGACTATGCCAGTTTGGAGAGGATTTTAAAGGAACTGGAATATGCCGAAAACATTATGAAAAGAATAGGGTGCCCAATTATTGATGTTTCAAATAAGGCTGTAGAAGAAACAGCCAGTAAAGTCCTACAAATTTATTACCGGGGGGATAATATTGTTAAGTAAAAAGTATGTTTATTTATTCCAGGAGGGCCGCAAAGAAATGAAGTCTCTCTTAGGTGGTAAAGGTGCAAATCTGGCTGAGATGACTTATATCGGCTTGCCGGTACCGCCGGGATTAACTATTACTACAGAGGCATGTATCAATTACTTTGCCGCAAAGAAAGAGCTGCCGGAAGGCCTAAAAGAACAAATTTGGACAAAATTACAGGATGTAGAGGAAAAAACCGGCAAGAAATTTGGTGATAAGACAAATCCCCTCCTGGTTTCCGTTCGTTCCGGTTCTGTTGTTTCTATGCCCGGAATGATGGATACCATATTAAATCTGGGCTTAAATGATCTAACCGTAAAAGGAGTAGCGGAAAATACCGGAAATGAACGTTTTGCCCTTGACTGTTATCGTCGTTTTATTCAAATGTATAGTGATGTAGTGATGGGTGTTGAACATTACGAGTTTGAAACAATTTTAGAGAAACATAAAGAAAAGGCCGCAGTCAAAAATGACCATGAATTATCAATACAAGCACTTAAAAATATTATTTCTGAGTATAAGGTAATAGTGAAAAGAATCAGCGGGCAAGAGTTTCCGCAGGAGCCTACTGACCAATTAATTTTGGCTATTAAGTCTGTCTTTGACTCTTGGGATAATCCAAGAGCCCATGTCTATAGACAAATTAATAAGATTCCTTATGATTTAGGCACCGCAGTAAATGTCCAATCCATGGTCTTTGGCAACATGGGTAATTCCAGTGGTACTGGTGTAGCCTTTACTCGTAATCCCTCTAACGGTAATAAAGAGCTCTACGGTGAGTACTTAATCAATGCCCAAGGTGAGGATGTAGTAGCAGGTATCCGCACACCCCAGCCTATTAACCATCTTGAACAAGACCTGCCAATTGTTTTTGCCCAATTTGTGAAGGTTGCAAATCTCTTAGAGGACCATTATAGAGATATGCAGGATATTGAGTTTACGATTGAAAATGAAATACTCTACCTATTACAGACCCGTAATGGTAAAAGGACCACTGGGGCAGCTATCAAGATAGCTGTTGATATGGTGGATGAAGGGGTTATTACTAAAGAGGAAGCTATATTGAGGATTGATCCCAATCAGTTAGACCAATTATTACACTCCAGTATTGATCCTAATGCCAAGCTAAATGTAGTTGCCAAAGGTTTGCCAGCTTCACCAGGAGCAGCCAGCGGTCAAGTGATATTTGATTCAGATGAAGCGGAAGCTTTAGGGAAAGATGGCAAGGATGTTTTACTTGTTCGAACAGAAACCACTCCTGACGATATTCATGGAATTGTTGCAGCACGGGGTATATTGACCTCTAGAGGAGGAATGACAAGCCATGCTGCAGTCGTAGCTCGAGGCATGGGCAAGCCTTGTGTCTGTGGCTGTGAGGAGCTTAAGATTGATTATGTTGAGCAGAAGGTTACGATAGGACCAAATGTTATCAAAAAAGGAGATGTATTATCGATTGACGGTTCCACCGGTCGGGTTATTTTAGGGGAAGTTCCTCTGGTGGATCCAGAATTAAGTCCTAGCTTTCAAAGGCTATTAGTTTGGGCTGATGAAATAAAAGCCATGAGTGTTAGGGCTAATGCCGATAATCCTGAGGATTCCCAAAAGGCTAGAGAATTTGGAGCTCAAGGGATAGGACTGTGTCGTACTGAACACATGTTTATGGCACAAGACCGTCTGCCTATTGTGCAGGAAATGATTTTGGCAGTAGACCTGGAAGAAAGGGAAAAGGCTCTAGAAAAGCTTTTACCTGTGCAGGAAAATGATTTTTATGGAATATTGAAAGCAATGGAAGGATTTCCTGTAACTATCAGACTTTTAGACCCTCCACTCCACGAGTTTTTGCCAAATTCCGAAGAATTAGTAATCGAAATAATGGAACTACAACACAAGGGTGCTGACCTTAAAGAGCTAAAGGAAAAAAAGATACTTCTACAAAAGGTTAAGGCTTTGACTGAAGCTAACCCCATGCTAGGACACAGGGGCTGTCGTTTGGGCATATCCCATCCGGAAATTTACAGAATGCAGGCTAGAGCCATTTTTCAAGCAACTGCCCGGTTAGTGCGGGAAGGTTATAATGTGTATCCTGAGGTGGAAATACCTTTAGTAATAGATGCTAATGAGTTAAAGGTACTGCGGCTAGATGTAGACGAAGCTGCTAAAAAGGTGATGGCGGAAACCGGTCTGGAATTTGAATATACAGTGGGAACAATGATTGAGCTTCCTCGGGCCTGTGTAACTGCCGCAGAAATTGCGAAGCATGCTGATTTCTTTTCCTTTGGTACCAATGACTTGACCCAGACAACTCTAGGCTTTAGCCGTGATGATGCTGAAGGTAAGTTTTTGCAGGATTATTTGGAGAAAAAAATCCTCAAAGATAATCCCTTTGTGGTCTTAGATCGGGATGGTGTAGGGAAATTAATTGAGGTGGCTGTAAATGGTGGCCGTTCAGAAAAGAGTGACCTGTTAATCGGTATCTGTGGTGAGCACGGTGGTGAGCCTAGCTCCATAGAGTTTTGCCATTTGCGGGGCTTGGATTTTGTCAGCTGTTCACCCTATCGGGTTCCCATAGCCCGCCTAGCTGCAGCTAAGGCCCAGGTCGCCTATCCAAGAACTGAATAAGTCTACTAGTGGGTAAAAAATGCGGGTGCGCGATCAGTGCTCAGTGACCAGTCAGTGCCCAGGGATAATTACGAGATACCTGTCATTACTATGCCAGGCTACTGATTGTTTGCTGTGTCATCCTGAGGGAGGTACGACCGAAGGATCTTAAGATCCTTCACTACGTAAGATCCTTCGCTATCGCTCAGGATGACAGGAATGGTTATTGCCATTTGTTAATTAAGACGAGTTTACGAATAGACGAATAGACGAATAGACGTGTAGACGCAAATCCTTCTTAAAATTGCTTTAAGCAATTTTAAGAAGGATTTTTGCCATTTATAGAGAAAGAATAATGTTCAAAGTATATTTTAGGGTGTGATTGCTCTGATTAGAGAGAATATCGAAGCCATGGAAGAAAAATGCTTATCTTCTTTTGCGTTCTTAGCTAAAAGCTCACGAGGTCGGGAAATAGATGAAGAACAGGATCCAGTGAGAACTTGTTTTATGCGAGATCGTGATAGGGTCATTCATTCTAAAGCCTTCCGTAGGCTCAAACATAAAACCCAGGTGTACATTTCCCCTACTAATGATCATTATCGCACTAGACTTACCCATACCTTAGAAGTAAATCAGATCGCAAAAACTATTGGTAAAGGCTTAGGTCTAAATGAGGATTTGATTGAAGCTATAGCATTAGCCCATGATTGCGGTCATACTCCTTTTGCCCATACAGGGGAAGAAGTATTAAATGACCTGGTTCCCGGCGGTTTTCGTCATAATGAAAACAGTGTGCGGGTTTTGACCAAGATTGAGCGGGGCAGCTTAGGGCGGGGATTAAATTTGTCCCATGAGGTTTTAGATGGAGTATGGCATCATAGCGGTTTTGGTGTTAGTAAAGATTACGCAGAAACCTTGGAAGGTCAGATAATTCGTTTAAGTGACAAAATAGCATATGTCCAGCATGATATTGATGATAGCATGAGAGCAGGCATTTTGAGCCAAGAGGATTTGCCGCAAAAATATTTGGAGGTTTTAGGAAGCACACATGGTGCTAGGATTGCAACACTTGTAATAGACATTATTGAGCATGTTTCAGAACAGCTTAAAATTAACCCCCAGGCTCTAATAAGCTTAAGCCCTGAAAAGGAGGAGGCTTTAAAGGGCTTGCGGGAGTTTATGTTTGCTAATGTTTATAAAGGTAATTATTGCATCCAAGAGAGGGAAAGGGCCGTATTTGTAGTAGAGTATTTGTTTAAATATTATAAAAAAAATCCTAACAAACTACCGGCATTCTATAATGAGATAGTTGAGGAAGAAGGCTTAGAAAGAGGAGTAACCGATTATATTTCCGGGATGAGTGATAATTATTGTGTAGCCTTATTCAAGGAATTAGTGGTGCCGAAATCATTTATAAATAAATAATTTCGTTAATTCGTCGAAACGTCAATTCGTCAACTCGTCCTTTATACCGATATCCTAAAGTAGTAACTAGGAATTTGACGAAAGATGATTGATGAATCAAAATTTGATAGACGATAGACGAATAAACGTCTTTTGACGCTTAGACGATTGAATGTTTTTAATTGGAAATTTTGGTACATAATATAGAAGTATAATTATATAAAAAAAATTTTGATTTGCCAAGAAAAAAATTAATTTTCTTGCAGGAAATTTTATATAATTAGCGAATATTAGTTATCCGTTGTTATTTTTTATTAATTCCTTAAAAGTTGAGTGAAATAATGAGAATTTTTGTAGATGCCGATGCCTGTCCTGTTAAAGATGTAATTATCGAGGTTGCTAGGCAATATGCTATTCAAGTCATAATTGTCAACAGTATTTCCCATTATAGTTCTTTTGTAGATGGAGTAGAATACGTCATTGTCGACAATGTGCCGGAGGCAGCAGATATTGCAATAATAAATAGAATAAAAGCGGGTGATATTTTAGTAACCCAAGACTACGGATTAGCTTCTCTAGTTTTGGGAAAAGGGGTGAAAGCTTTACACCATAGTGGTAAAAGCTATACCAGTAAAAATATTGACCACTTATTATTTAAGAGACATCTTTCTGCAAAAATTCGCAGGAGTGGTGGTAAGACTTCAGGCCCTAAGGCGTTTACCAAAAGTGACAAAGAAAATTTTAAAGAGTCACTGCTCACTTTAGTTTTACAACTTAAGCAGGAATAAATGAAGCAATGGCGAAATTTCTTTAAGAAGTTAATTTGTAGGTGATGGAGATGGCAACAGGATTTATTCCTCAAGAAATAATTGATGAGATTGTAGCCCGCTCGGACATAGTAGATATTATTAGTGAGCATCTGCTATTAAAAAAAACAGGCAGGAATTATCAAGGGCTTTGTCCCTTCCATCATGAAAAAACGCCATCTTTTGTTGTTTCCCCTGATAAACAGATATTTCGTTGTTTTGGCTGCGGTGTTGGTGGTAATATATTCAGCTTTATTATGCAGTCAGAGGGCTTAACCTTTCCTGAAGCTGTAGAAAAAATGGCCCAAAAGGCTGGGATATCTTTACCGCAACAGGAAATGAGTGAAAAAGAGCTAAAAGTATTAAAAAAGAGGGAAAGATGGTACAAGATTAATGAGTTAACAGCCCAGTATTACCATAAAGTGCTTTTAGATACCAAGGTGGGACAAAAAGCACTTAGTTACTTAAGAAATAGAGGAATAGATCTCCATATTATTGAAAAATTTCAATTAGGAGCAGTTCTATCCGACTGGGATGGACTTATTAATTTTATGGGCAAGAAAGGCGTGGACTCGAGGGAATTACACGAAATGGGCTTAGCTCTTCCCAGAAATTCCGAGAAGGGGTACTATGATCGCTTCCGTGGTCGTTTAATGTTTCCAATTTGGGACCACAGCGGCCGGGTGATTGCTTTTGGAGGTCGTGTACTTGATGATGGGGAACCAAAATACCTAAATTCTCCTGATACACCCCTTTTTAATAAAGGTCAATATTTATATGGTTTACATCTTGCAAAAGGCTCTATCCGTCAAGCTGATTTAGCTGTAATGGTTGAAGGATATATGGATGTTATTGCCTGTCACCAGTTTGGTGTTACTAATGCAGTTGCATCATTAGGTACCGCCTTAACTTCAAATCAGGCCCGGGCGCTTATGCGTCATACCTATCAAGTAGCTATTGCCTATGATGCTGATGTAGCTGGTTCAAATGCTGCTTTACGGGGTTTGGATATTCTCGCTGATTTAGGCTGTCAGGTACGGGTTGTAAATCTGCCCCAGGGAATGGACCCTGATGATTATTTGAGAAAGTCAGGTAAAGAAAAATTTGAGGAACTAGTAATGCAAGGTGAAAGCTTTATTGAATATAAATTATTTAAAGCTATGGAAAATGTTAATACTAGTTCTATTGAGGGTAAAATTAAAGTAATGCAGAGTATTTTGCCGGATTTAGCAAAAATAGATAGTCCTGTGGCTAGGGAAAGTGCAGTAAAAATTATTGCCATTAAGTTAGGCTTAGCAGAAGCTAGTATTATGGACGAATTACGCAAATACTTGCGGGAAAAGCAGAAATTTCCCCAAAATAAGGATAGAAAGCAGGAAAAAAGAGAGAATAATAATATTGTAAATCTACGTGGTTTTAATAAAATTGAAGTTCAAATGCTTAGAATGCTTTTTGAAGATAATAGTATCTTTCCTCGTTTGGAAGATGCAGGAGGAATGGAACTTTTTACTCCACCTTTAGATAATTTTTTTCAAAGGATATGGAAGGTTTATCAAGCTAAAAGCAAAGTAACAGGTACAGACTTGGATGATAAAGATAGTCAACTGCTGGCAGCTATCCTAATTGGTGATTTTGAAATAACCAATACCACTAAAGCTACCGCAGATTATATAAAAAATTTGCAAATCAATAAGCTTAATAAAGAATATAGTGATACTATCAGGGAATTAAGTGAAGCTGAAAAATCGGGTGATTCGGAAAGGCTAAATCAGCTTCTTTCTCGAATAGAATGGCTCATACAACAGAAAAAGCTATTGGCACCCTAGGGAAGGGGGGAACAGACCTTGAAAGAAGAAAAATTAAAAATTGAAGGTGTTAAAGATTTAGTAGAAAAAGGTAAAAAACGAGGGGCTTTAACTTACCAGGAAATAATGGATACCTTACAGGGTGTTGAATTAACTCCTGACCAAATAGATGAAGTCTATGAGCACCTTGGGTCTATGGGTATTGAGGTAGTGGCAGACGATAGTGCCTTGGACCAGCTTAATGTCGTTGAACCTAAGAATGAAGAAGATGATGAGGCCGAGTTGGACTTATCTATTCCAGAAGGTGTTGGGATAGATGACCCGGTTCGTATGTATTTAAAGGAAATTGGCCGAGTACCTCTTTTGAGCGCAGAAGAAGAAGTTGAATTAGCAAAGCGTATGGAGCAGGGTGATGAAGAAGCTAAAAGGCGTCTAGCTGAAGCTAATTTGCGTTTAGTAGTAAGTATTGCTAAGCGTTATGTTGGTCGTGGGATGATGTTTCTCGATTTAATTCAGGAAGGTAATCTAGGTCTAATAAAAGCGGTAGAGAAATTTGATTTTCGTAAAGGTTTTAAATTTAGTACCTATGCTACCTGGTGGATTAGGCAGGCTATAACCCGAGCTATAGCAGACCAGGCTCGTACTATCAGGATTCCTGTCCATATGGTAGAAACCATCAACAAACTAATTCGAGTTTCCCGTCATTTGTTGCAAGAATTAGGAAGAGAACCTTCTCCTGATGAGATTGCTAAGGAGATGGATATTCCAGTAGAACGGGTTAGGGAAATAATGAAAATTGCCCAAGAGCCTGTTTCCTTAGAAACACCCATAGGTGAGGAAGAAGATAGTCATTTAGGGGACTTTATAGAAGATGAAGATGCTCCTGCACCAGCGGAGGCAGCCTCTTATATATTGTTGAAGGAACAGTTAGAGGGTGTGCTAGATACTTTAACACCAAGAGAAGAAAAAGTATTGCGGTTGCGTTTTGGGCTAGATGATGGCCGCGCTAGGACCTTAGAAGAAGTGGGTCAAGAGTTTGGTGTGACAAGAGAACGGATACGACAGATTGAAGCAAAGGCATTGAGGAAGCTGCGTCATCCCAGTAGAAGTCGCAAACTAAAGGACTATCTGGACTGATCTTGCTAATACTGCTATACTATATGTCGTGGGCGCGTCAGCGAAATCTTAACCTAAAAATACAATATGGCAGAACCTTCCTGTTGACTTACTTGCATATTTTTCGTATAATAGTCTTTGTCGCACAAGGTTCTGCTAATGATTTTTCTTCTTGGGCCTATAGCTCAGCGGTAGAGCATCCGGCTCATAACCGGACGGTCCCTGGTTCAATCCCAGGTGGGCCCACCAAACTAGAAATCAGAGGTCGGATGTCAGAGGTCAGAATTTTTCAGACCTCTGACTTCTGATGACCGATCTCCGTTTATGGCGCGTTGGAGAAGCGGCTTAACTCACCAGCCTTTCACGCTGGCATCCATGGGTTCGAATCCCGTACGCGTCACCAAAAACAGAAGTCTGTAGTCGGAAATCAGAAGTCGGAGTAAAAATCAGACATCTGACTTCGGATATCTGACCTCCGTTATGGGCGATTAGCTCAGCTGGGAGAGCACCTGCCTTACAAGCAGGGGGTCGGCGGTTCGATCCCGTCATCGCCCACCATTAGAAAAACCTGTCGCAAAGCGGCAGGTTTTTTGCATTCAGGATGCAAGAGGTAAGAAGCATGAGGCAAGATACATGTCATTGAGGGACATACCTATTGGGGACATTCCTGTTCCCAATAAATAACCCAAGCTTCAGCAGGTGTGTCCCCACTCCTAATTGGTGTGTCCCCTTTCCTTATTACATCATTTTGGACTTTCTGTCTCTTAAAAATATAATTACTAGTCACTAACAACTAGCCACTAGCCACT
>JUEF01000151.1 GCA_000802045.1 Peptococcaceae bacterium BICA1-8 | reverse complement strand
CCAATTTACAGGCACTAAAAGTATTGAAGAAGTAATAAAAGAAGCAGATAAAAAAATGTATGATCAAAAAAGTGGAAAGAAAGACTAACTAAAGTAGAGGTGAGTTGAAGTTATGGGTGAAGATAATGTAGTAAGAGCTATGTTTCTTTTGCGACTTCTTTTAGCAGTGATTTCTTTAATTGCTGCCTTATTAATGTTTAAATATAAGACAATAACAGATGCTTTAAGGATTAATGCTTTTGTCGGGCTTGTAGCTCCAGTAATTTTTATCAGTATCAGTGCTATAGGAATTGCCAATATGGCAGGCAAGGTTTCTTTTGGTAAATTAATTATCACAGTTATTGGTGTCTTACTAGTTCTTTATGGTACAACCAAATAAATGTCGAAATATATAAACAAAATTGTTCCTTTTATAAATATAAAGGAAAATTTTGTTCTTTTTTTAAAAATTCAGCAGGGTAAATTATGGTATGTGTAGAAAAATATTCATGTTAGAAATGTTAGTTTGGTGAGAGGAGCTAATAAATGGAAGAGAGAAATCAGCAATCTAAGAAAGCTAAAATCCTTTTCGCCAGATTAATAATTGCCAAGGTGTTTCTAACAATTGGTTTTGTAGTGATAAATTTGACCCTTTTTAAAAGCAATGAATTTATTTATTATCAGTGGGCATTATTAATTATTTACTTAGGAGTTTCCCTGTACTTACTTTTAAGATTATTTATTACCTTTCGAATTTTTATTAGAAATGAAGGGTTATTAGAAGAGAACACTAAACAACATATGCAGGAATTAAAGCTTTTTACTAATAATCTTATAAAGCAGCGTAAAGAGATTCAGAACATGTTGAACGAAACCACGGAGTTATCAAATAAATTGCTGGAGCAAAATTTAAAACTGCAAAATGCACAAGAGGCAATATCACAAGAAAGAGAAAAGTTCGCAATACTTTTTGAAGCTAGTCAGTTGATTGCTTCCTCCTGGGACTTAGAGCAAGTTCTACCTAAAATTATGGAGTTAGCAAATAAATTGGTAGATTTTAAAACAGGAAGGATATTACTACCGGAAAGTGGATATTTAACAATTAAATGCTGCTATGGGTATGATAAAAATATGACCAAAGTGTCTAAAGTTAAAATTGGTGAAGGTATTACTGGGATGGCTGCTTTAAATCAGGAGATAATAATTGTCGAAGATGTCTTAAATGATCCAAGATATATTAAAGAGATAGATGCTACTCAATCAGAAGTTGCCCTTCCTCTAATTTATCAAGGTGAGCTTTTAGGGATTTTGGATATTCAGGATACAAAGCCTTTTGCCTGGTTGGATTATCATGAGGAAATTTCTGATATTTTAGTGCTCTTCGGAAATTTTACAGCGATGGTATTACATAACTCCTCTACATACACAGAATTAAAAAATTCCTATGTCAGTATAATAAAGGCTTTAGCGAAAGCTATTGATGCTAAAGACCCCTATACACATGGACATTGTGAAAGAGTAAAGGACCTTAGTCTTCAGATTGGGAGGAAATTAAGCCTGGACCCCAGGGACTTAGAAGAGTTGGAATTTGCAGCTCTTTTACACGACATTGGTAAAATTGGTCTTCCCGAAGCTATTCTTTATAAACCAGGGCTTTTATCACCAATAGAATTTGAGGTTATTAAGTCCCATCCTACTATTGGGGCAAATATGATTGGTGATATTCCTTTTCTAGAGCGGATTAAAAGAATTATTGAAGAACATCATGAGAGAATTGATGGCACTGGATATCCCCAAGGGATTAAAGGGGGACAGATGGATTTTTTAGCGAAAATTATAGGTGTAGCTGATGCTATTGATGCTATGATGACCAAAAGACCTTACCGGTCGGCCCAGAATGCGATCTTTGTTCTTAATGAGCTAGAACGATGTAATGGGAGTCAATTTGATCCATTGGTAATAAAAATAGCAAAAACAATTATTACTGAAGAATTTGAACAAATCAATCTGGCTTAAACATGTCTGGGGGGTACGAACTATTGAATAAACCTGGAATATCTGTAGGTGTAGTGATAACAAAAGATGATAAGTATCTTTTAGGCAGGCGCCATCCTAAGATAACGGGAGGTGACTATTGGTGTCTACCTATGGGTAAGTTAGAATGGCAGGAGACATTTTTGGAATGTGCTAGAAGAGAAGTTAGAGAAGAATCAGGAATTGAGGTGCTAGAGGTAGAACCTATAGCTTTGGCAAATGTTATTTTACCCGGATCACATTACCTTACCTTAGGTTTTTTAGCAACTATCTGGCATGGGGAGCCCGTTATTAGTGCTCCTAATGAAATCGTAGAATGGAACTGGTTTAGCATAGGCGATTTTCCTGAACCAATGTTTAAGCCTTCGAAAGAAATCATTGACACACTCTTTATGCAAGGTACCTTCTCCCTAAATGCAATCTTGGATGTAATAGACAACAGTATAAAGTAGAAAAAATAATGTAATTGTTGAAAGAAAACAGTAGCTGTATCAACGCGACACAACTACTGTTTTGTTTTGAAACAGTAGTATGCAAAAAATGTTGTTTTTATTGTGGCATGAATATTGCATTAATATAGTGAGAATTCAAAATATTCATTGGAGGTGGAGGATCTGAAATTATTTAGAGTTGATTTAACTAACAAAAAGGTTGAAATTCAAGAAGTTCCTCAAGCATACGCAGCACTAGGTGGGAGAGCATTAACTTCCAAAATAATTCTTGATGAAGTTGACCCCAACTGTAATCCGCTAGGCAAAAAGAATAAACTGGTTTTTGCTCCTGGATTATTATCAGGTACATCCGCACCTAGTTCCGGACGTTTGTCTGTTGGTGGGAAAAGCCCTCTTACAGGCACAATAAAGGAATCTAATGCTGGTGGTGTGGCTTCTCAAAAGCTGGCTCGTTTAGGGATAAAAGCTCTCATTCTAGAGGGAGTATCTGAGGATTGGCAGGTATTAAAAATCTCCAAAAATGGTGTTGAATTATTAGATGCTGTTGATGTAATAGGTAAAGGCAATTATGAGACTGGGGATGTTCTCAGAGGTAAATTTGGTGAAAAAACTGGTATAATCTCAATTGGACCTGCCGGAGAACATAAAATGTCTTCTGCTTCTATTGCTGTTGCTGACATGGAAGGCAGACCTGTAAGACATGCTGGTCGGGGCGGTTTAGGTGCTGTTCTGGGTTCTAAAAAGGTAAAGGCTATGATAATTGATGACCAAGATGCTTTAGGTGTTGAAATTAAGAATAAAGAGGCGTTTAAAGAAGCAGCACAAGCCTTTAGTAAAATGCTGCTAGCTCATCCAGTGTGTGGTCAAGGGTTACCTACCTATGGTACCGCTGTTTTAATAAATGTTTTAAATGAAGCCGGTGGTTTGCCAACCGAAAACTTTAGAACAGGGAGATTTGATGGGGCTGACAAAATTAGTGGCGAGACTATGTATGATACTATAATTGCTAGAGGTGGAAAAACAACTCATGCCTGCCATCCTGGCTGTGTGATGCGCTGTTCACAGGTCTATCATGATGAAAAAGGTGAATATTTGACAGCAGGCTTTGAATATGAAACGATTTGGGCTTTTGGAGCTAACTGCAAAATTGATAATTTAGACGCATTGGCTAAGCTTGATAGATATTGTGATGATTTAGGCTTAGATACTATCGAAATGGGTGTAACCTTAGGGGTAGCTATGGAGGGCGGTGTTTTACCCTTTGGGGATTATGAAGGTGCATTAAAACTATTTAGTGAAGATGTAGCTAACGCTACTCCCTTAGGTAGAATATTAGGACAGGGTGCTGATTTTACTGGAAAGGCGTATGGTGTTACAAGAATACCTACAGTTAAGCGTCAAGCAATGCCAGCGTATGACCCTCGGGCAGTTAAAGGTGTAGGAGTAACTTATGCAACAACTACTATGGGTGCCGATCATACTGCAGGGTATAGTGTTACAGCAAATATATTAAAGGTTGGCGGCTTTGTTGATCCTTTGAAAAATGAAGGTCAGATTGACTTATCCCGTAATCTGCAGATAGCTACTGCGGCAGTAGATAGTACCGGATTATGCTTATTTGTTGCTTTTGCAGTGTTAGACGTGCCTGATGCCTTACCTAAAGTTGTAGATATGCTTAACGCCCAGTATGGCTTAACGCTTACCCTTGATGACGTTACAGAACTTGGCAAGACTGTTCTAAAGTGGGAAAGGGAATTCAATAAAAAAGCGGGCTTTACAAATGCTCATGACAGGATGCCGGAATTCTTTATGGAAGAAGGATGCCCACCACATAATACAACCTTTGATTTTACTGACGAACAGCTGGATAGTGTATTTTCTGTTATTGAAGATGATGCTATGGATCAAGCTGCAGCTAGTAAAGAATAATTTGAGGTGTGAGAAAAGTGCGGGTTGAAGTACGGCTATTTGCTTATTTAAGAAAGCTTTCACCCGGCGGATTCCATGACATCGAGCTTACTGAGGAGAGTACTATTGAAGCTATAATAAATATCTTGGAATTGACAGAAGAAAAATCCCTAATAATAATGGTTAATGGACGTAGAGAAGAGACAACAAGAGTTTTACAAGATGGTGATCGTATAGGTATATTTCCTCCTGTAGGTGGAGGATAGAAAAAGCGGTGACAGGTAAAACTGTCACCGCTCTGCTCTTATATTATATTTTCCTAGCTTTCTATACAAGGTCGTGCGACCGATGCCAAGGAGCTCTGCAGCCTTAGATATATTATTGCCAGATTGGACTAAAACTGTTTTTATTAGTTTTGCTTCTGCATTTTCTAAAAGTAACCCATCCTTGTTTTGTTGTAATTGATTTTTTATTTGTAGGGGTAAATGTTCAGGTAAAATAAGGTCTTCATCAATTAGATGGAGAGCACGCTCTAGGATATTTATCAGCTCCCGTGTATTGCCGGGCCACCAGTACTGGTGGAATATTTGTTTTACTTCAGGAGATAACTTGACAAACGAGTGGTGAAGCCTCCCGCCTAATTTGCCTAAATAGTGAGAGGTTAAGACTTCGATATCTTCGGGGCGTTCCCGTAAAGGTGCAATATCAATACTAATGACATTAATGCGATAAAATAAATCTAGACGGAATTTCCCTTTTTGTACTTCTTCATTTAAATCCTTATTGGTTGCCGCTATAATGCGTACATCAATAGGTATAGGCTTTATACCACCAATTCGAGTCAGGATGCGGTCCTGCAATAGTCTTAATAGACTAGCCTGAGATTTTAACGGCAGTTCACTTATCTCATCTAGAAATAAAGTACCGCCGTTAGCTAATTCGAACTTCCCGATTTGTCCCTGGGATTTAGCCCCGGTAAAGGCTCCGGTGTCATATCCGAAAAATTCACTTTCTATAAGTGTTTCAGGTATAGCACCACAGTTTACAGCAATAAAAGGGCCATGTTTGCGGTGACTATAATTATGGACTGCATGGGCAAAAAGCTCTTTACCAGTACCACTCTCTCCTTGTAAAAGAACGATACTATCACCTTGAGCTGCCTTTTTGGCTAATTTTATGGCATCTTTAATTTTCTGGCTTTCACCAATAATATAATCAAAATTATATTTAGCGGAATGATAATAGGGAGGTACTTCTCTATCAGTGGTGGTGTTTTTCATTATTATCTTATTTTGAATTGCTTTAGCAGCTGCTAGAGCTAAACCTAAATTGTGGGGATGTGCTTTTTGAAAATTACCGGAAATATCGAGAATGCCTATCAGGTTATAATTCATGTCAAATATTGGTGCTGCTGAACAGGTTAAAAAGTGATTTTCCTGGTGAAAATGCTCCTGAGCAAAGATTGTAATAGGTCGTTGTTCTTTGAGCGCTAAAGCAATAGCATTAGTCCCTTTTACCTTTTCATTCCAATTTACACCTTCTGAGAGGTGAACCTTGTTCGAATGTTTTAGAAAGATAGGGTCACCAATAACCTTTAGGATATAGCCATCGCTATCAGTCAAGATTACAGAAAACCCAGAGCCTTTAATTGATAAATAAAGGTCTTCCATTATAGGAATTGCAACTTCTAGCAGCAGTTGATATTTTTCAAGTAAATCCTTTATGCGGTATTGTTCTAATTTGTCCAGGGGAGCTTTTTCTAAAGGGTTTAAAAAACCTTTACATCTTAACCAGGATTTTATTACTTCGGGGGCTATAAAAGTATCTATTTCACCATTATTGACAAATTTTTGCCAGGCTGTAGCAACTTGAGTATATTTTTCTGAATTTGTCATAGAAAACACTCCCTTGATATCACTAAGATAAGTATTATACATAGATAGACTATTTTTCCTGCTTTTTGAAAATTATTATTAATTTTATGTAGGGGTGATTATAATTGGATAAGGAGAGATATCATAGGCAGTTGATAATTCCTGAGTTTGGAGAAGCGGGCCAGGCAAAATTAACTAATGCAAAGGCGTTAATCGTTGGTGTAGGAGGTCTAGGCTCTCCTGTAGCATTTTATTTGGCCGCTGCAGGTATTGGTACTATTGGACTTTTAGATAAGGATATTATAGATGTATCTAACTTGCAAAGACAAATTTTACATAGTACAAGTCGATTAGGAACTGCTAAGGTAAAATCAGGAGAGCAGGTCTTAAAGGATTTAAACCCAGAAATTAATATTATTACCTATGAAATACAGTTGGACGATAAGAATATTCGACAAATAATTGAAGGATTTGATATAGTTATAGCAGCTGTGGATAATCTAGAAACAAGATATTTATTAAATAGAGTTTGTATTAAAATGGGTATTGCTCTTGTTGAAGGGGGAGTTTTTAATTGGGACGGAACGGTTCATACTATTATCAAAGGACAAGGACCGTGTTATAATTGTTTATATCCTGAAGTAAAAACTACACCACGCGTACCAGGGGTAATCGGTCCTATTGTAGGACTTGTGGGCTCCTTTCAGGCTATGGAGGTAATAAAATTCGTATTAGGTAAAGGGGAACTCTTAACAGATAGAATGCTTTTAATTGATGGGTTTAATTCTGCTGTAACTGAAATTAAGGTCAAGATTAATGACCAATGTCCTGTGTGCAGTAACAAGAATTAAAAACAAAAAAAGGAAAAATAGATTTTATAGAGAAGTATCTTTATTAAGATTAAATTAAGCTTACGCTGCGCTAGATTAAGATTTCGCTTTGCTAGGTTGGGATTGTTTGTGGTAATATAGGTATTATTTTAAACCGTGTTAATCCGTGTGGCCCGTAGGGACCCGTGGTTTAAATAAAAAATCTTTATCTATTTTTAAGACAATTGAATATTTCTCCGAATCTAAAATCCTAAGGGATAGACTATGGATTTTAGATCTGGGTAAAAGTAGAAATGCTTTTGCCTCCCATGTTTGGAAAGGAGACATCAAGTTATGTCCAGCTACTCTAAACAAGGGTGCTGGATTTTGTTTTTTTTTTGAAAGACACGGATTAATAAAGAAAAAAATTTAGAATTACACTAGCCACTAGCCACTAGCCACTAGCCAC
>JUEF01000150.1 GCA_000802045.1 Peptococcaceae bacterium BICA1-8 | reverse complement strand
TAGTGGCTAGTGGCTAGTGGCTAGTGGCTAGTGTGAGTATAGTTGATCGTCTACCGTCTATACTATTTTAGACTAAGTCTTATTTATCATTTAACGCAGTTACTCCAGGGAGTTCCTTTCCTTCTAAAAATTCTAGAGAGGCGCCTCCTCCTGTGGAAATATGGCTTATCTTTTGTGTTAATCCAGCTTTTTCTACAGCTGCCACAGAATCACCGCCACCAACTATGGAGTTGGCATGGGCTTCCGCCACAGCCTGGGCTACCAGATTTGTTCCTGTACTAAAAGCTTCTACTTCAAAAACACCCATAGGTCCATTCCACACTATAGTTTTTGCATCTTTTATTGCTTCGGTATATAAGTCTGCCGTAGCGGGCCCTATATCCAATGCCATCTTATTTTTTGGAATACTGTCAACTCGCACTGTTTTAATCTCGCCGGGACTATCTATAGAATCAGCAACTACTAAATCAACTGGCAGCAAAAACTTAATACCCTTTGACTCTGCATCTGTCATCAGCTTTTTGGCTAAATCTACTTTGTCTTCTTCTAGCAGTGATGTACCTAGCTCATAGCCCTTTGCCTTTAAGAAGGTATTTGCCATACCACCACCAATAATAAGAACATCCACTTTATGTAACAAGTTTTCGATTACGCCTATTTTGTCAGAGACCTTTGCCCCGCCAATAATTGCCATGAAAGGCTTTTCCGGGTTAGCAACTGCGCCACCGAGTGCTTCTAGTTCTTTCTCCATTAAAAACCCGGCAACAGCAGGTAAGTATTGAGCTACACCTTCTGTGGATGCATGGGCCCGGTGAGCAGCACCAAAAGCATCATTGACATAGACTTGGGCTAAAGCTGCTAACGCCCGGGCAAACTCAGGGTCGTTCTTTGTCTCCCCAGGATTAAAGCGCACATTTTCTAAAAGCAGCACATCACCAGATTCCATTTCATTTACTGCTTTTTCTACATCAGGTCCTATGGTGTTAGCAATTTGTGTTACATTTTTTGCTAATACTTCGGAGAGTCTTTCTGCTACTTTAGCCAGACGGTATTTTTCATCCACCTCTCCTTTAGGCCGACCTAAATGGGAAGTCAAGATGACTTTAGCCTTTTTTTCCAAAAGATAGTTAATTGTAGGTAAGGCAGCCCTAATTCTAGTATCATCGGTAATATTACCTTCTTTATCCCTAGGCACATTAAAATCTACCCGCACCAAGACCCTTTTGTTAGCTAAATCCACATCTCTAATGGTTTTTTTACCCATGCTAAAACCCCCTTTTATCCGTCTTTCCATTAATAAGCCATCGGAAACCGATGGCTGTTATAATTTTATAAGCTTTTAGCTATATACTTAGCGAGATCAACCACTCGGCAGGAATACGCCCATTCATTATCATACCAGGAAATTACTTTAACCATATTACCACCGATTACCATAGTTGACAAAGCATCTACTATAGAGGAACGGGGATCACCATTATAGTCTTTAGAAACCAAGGGTTCTTCCGAGTAGCCTAGAATTCCCTGCATTTCTTTCTCGCTGGTCTCTTTTAAAGCCCGGTTGACTTCTTCAACACTTGTTTCTTTCTCTACTTCCACTACTAAATCAACAACCGAAACATTAGGAGTAGGTACCCTCATAGCAAAGCCATTAAGCTTGCCTTTGAGCTCCGGTAATACCAAAGCAACAGCTTTTGCTGCTCCTGTAGTAGTAGGAATAATAGACATTGCCGCAGCCCTCGCCCTTCTTAAATCCTTATGAGGCAAATCTAATATCATTTGGTCATTAGTATAAGAATGCACTGTAGTCATTAGGCCTTTTTTTATACTGAATTTATCCTGCAGAACTTTAGCTACTGGCGCTAAGCAGTTAGTTGTACAGGAAGCATTGGAAATCACATGATGGTTATTAGCGTCATACTTTTCTTCATTAACACCCATTACTATAGTAATATCTTCCTCTTTAGCAGGAGCAGAGATAATCACTTTCTTTGCACCAGCGGTAATATGCTTCTGAGCATCTTTGCCATTTGTAAAACGTCCTGTTGATTCAACTACTATTTGAACCCCCAATTCACCCCAAGGTAGTAACGCAGGGTCTTTTTCAGCATATACCTTAACTGTTTTACCATCAACAATAATACTGTCATCTTTGGCTTCAACTTTTCCTGGGTAAATACCGTGGACCGAGTCATATTTAAGTAAATGGGCTAGGGTATGAGCATCTGTCAAATCGTTTACAGCCACAATCTCAATTCCCTCTTTTTTCATTGCAGCCCGAAGCACATTCCGGCCTATTCTTCCAAAACCATTAATTCCAACTTTTACACTCATTAATATATCCTCCTTTATTTAGTGTTTTATGAAAATTTTGGGGTACCGTTCCCAGTGTTTTGTGATCAGTGGCCAGTGTTCAGTGACATTGTCGGGATTATATTGGGTTAAGATATTGCGTCTGACAACTGCTACAGAGTAAAGATTACGCGTCCGACAGTACTTTGGGGTCATCATTTTGCGTCTGACACAAACAGTATTATTTCGCTCTTTTACCCTAAAGGTTATGACTAGTAATAATTATTAGTCCTTTTTTTATCCTTAATCTAGCGAAGCGAAATCTTAATCTAACGCAACAAAGTGGAGTGTAATCCTAAAATCGCATTCTCCAAATTTAAGTTTTTAGCTATTTGCCAAGCGGCGCCTTCATCAATAATAAGCCAGTCAATATATCCTGCCTTGGTTACAGCTTCAATTGCTTGAGCTTTACTATTTCCTCCTGCTAAAGCAACCACTGTATTTATTTTACCCAGGTCATCAAGTTTCAAACCGATACTTGGTGTCGAATAGATAATTGAGCCTTGACCATCAAAGTAATAACCAAAAGCCTCACCTTTAGCGTCAGCATTTCTTAAAAGTTCAATTTCTTCCCAGCTGACTCCCCTCCTCTTAGCCATCTCAAGAGCATCTCCAATACCGTGAATCAAGACATCGGCACCACGAATCATCTGCAAAATAGGTGCAATATACGGGTCATTAACCAACTGTTCCGCGGAAGTCCTACTCATATAGTCAGGAATATGTAAAAGCCTGTAGTTAGCTCCTAGGCTGGCAGCTATTTTGGCCGTAATTGTATTGGCCTGAATTTCTAACTGTTCTCCCAACCCCCCTCGAGCAGGGAGTATTAGTAAATCGTGCCGGTTTTGGGGTATAATGTGTTTAGCCATTTCTGCTAAAGTCGTACCACCTGCTACAGCAGCCGTACGGACATCCTTTAGTATTTCATTGACATAATAGGCAGAAACCCTACCCAATTCTTTTTTTGCCAGTGACTCAACATCAATATCACCAGGCACAATCACAACTCTATTTACGCCTAATTTTGTTCCCAGTAATTTTTCCAAACTATCCAAGCCCCGTAAACCATGGACCAACATGCTCAGCTCTTCTAACAGTCTTTCCCCCAAAGGGTTAATACTCATACCCTTAGCTTCTGCCGTGATAAGTTCCTGCTGTCGCAAGGTTTCTACATCATTGCGAACTGTCCTTTCGGGCAGATCAAGCCTTTCCGCCAATATTCTCCGGCCAATAGGCTGCATATACCCGATAGTCCGCAGGATGTTATATCTTCTGTGCGCAACTTCAATTAGTTCAGGTGCCAGTTTACCAAGAAAGAAAGCTTGTTCCGCCATTAAGTCAACCTCCGGCATTTTTTGTCCCACAATGGTCATTTTTGTCCCAATAACAATATTTTACCACTACGCAAACGTGAAATCAAGTAGTCGTAGCTAAACGTCTATTCGTCCATTCGTCCATTCGTCCATACGTCTTATAAATTGCCGGGAACCTATAAATACTAAAAATCCGGCCATAAGCCGGATTTTTTTAGAATAAAGGTATTGACGAGTAGACTTTTTGACGTTTCACGAACAGACGAATTAGTATCTTTTCCTTTGTGCGGTTGAAAGGATCCCTAGTTCTTCCCGGTATTTACTTATTGTTCGCCTCGCAATTTTAAAACCCTTATTTACGAGCAAATCACACAAGGCTTGATCAGAAAAAGGTTCTTTTGGATTTTCGCCATTAATAGTGTCTTCAATAGCTTTTTTTATTACCTGAGATGAAACTTTTTTCCCCGAGCTATTGTTAATACCACTAGAGAAAAAAAATTTTAGGGGATAAAGTCCTCTTGGTGTTTGCACATATTTATTGGCAATAGCCCTGCTAACTGTAGATTCATGGACGTCTACTCTTTGTGCAACATCTTTTAAAGTTAACGGTAAAAGGTGGTTTTGACCCTTATCTAAAAAGTCGCGCTGTATTTCAATTAATGCACTGGCAATCCGATATAATGTAATTCTTCTTTGCTCTATGCTTTTTATCAGCCAGAGAGCACCGTGGAGTTTTCTCTCAACAAAGGTTTTAGTAATTTCATCCGCTTGTTTATTATTAATGATTTCTTTATAAACTTCACTAACCATAATACGGGGTATAAAATTGTCATTTACTAATACAATATATTCTCGGTCGATTTTTTCGATCAGTAAATCAGGAACAATAAATCGGGTTTCTTGATTAGAACCAAATCCCGCACTGGGTTTAGGGTTTAACTTTTTTAAAATATCTACGTTTGCCTGAAGTTCCTCAACAGAAATATTCAAAGCTCCAGCTACTCTGAGCAATTTGCCCAGCCCGATGTCTTCCAGATACTCATTGACTAGTTCTTCTAATAAAGGTGTTAGCTTATTTTTCTTGCTTAATTGAATGATTAAACATTCTGATAAATTTCTAGCTCCAACTCCGTCAGGCTCAAAGGTTTGAATAAGCTTAACAATTTCCTCCAGCTTTTCTGGACTAACCTCTAATTCTAAGGCTGTTTCCCGAGTAGGAAATGAAAAATAACCCCAGGCATCTAAATTACCAATAACAAATTGGACCAAAGCCATATCTTCATCTTTTAGTTTCTGATAACGTAGCTGCTCTTGGAGAAAGTCCTCTAAACTAGGGGTCTGGGGAACGTAATGTTCAAAAGGTATAACTTCTTTGGTTTGATGCCGGTAACCCAGATCGCTACCATCATTAAAATATTCTTGCCATTCAATATCAAACTTTTCTCCTTCTTCAACAGTCTCACTGTTAACCGGCGGACCTTCATCTATTACTTCTAAGAGAGGGTTTTCTAAAAGCTGGTCTTGAATGAAATTGTTTAACTCCAATGCTGATAGTTGCAAAATATTGATGGCTTGACGCAGTTCAGGAGTCATTATCAATTTCTGGGTCTGGGTCATATTAAGCTGATGTCCTAACTTCACTAAACTCTCCCCCCAAACTTTAATACCATCTTAATATAAAAATTCGTTATGTTTTTCTTAATTCCTGCTGTTATTTTATTGTATTCTTTCCATACTAGTCCTCATTCCATTTGGTTTCCAAGGGACGAGGGGGGAAACACTAGTAAATGTTGGATAAAAACTCAAAAAAGCTACGCTTATTTGTGGGCAGGTGATCGAGTGGGCGTGACGTCTCACAAGTTAAATTTTTAGTCGGCATTACGGCTTACGGGAATAGTTTTTGGGACGGCGTGACGTCTTACATGTACTATTTTGGGTCTGCATTATGACTTTTTGAAATTACCTTTTGGTCAGCATTATTTTCAAAATCATGCCGACTTTCAGATTTTCAGATAAGCCGTCATGCTGACATGCAGATTTGCATTTTAGTTGTCATGCCGACATCATGAATTTCTATGTAGACGTCATGCTAAATCAGTATAAGTTATCATAACTAGCCACTAGCCACTAATAACTAGATACTTGTCTGCATAGACCATCGAGTATCGACTATCGTCAATACTTGTTTCAGATAAAAGAAATGCCGTGCTTTAGTCGCACGGCATTTCTTTTATCTGAAACTTATTCTTCTACTATTGCTCCTGTTGGGCAAGCCTCAGCACATGCACCGCAATCCGTGCAGAGTTCTGCATCTATAACGTAGATATCCCCCTCACTAATAGCACCAACTGGACATTCATCAAGACATGAACCACAAGCTAAACATTCATCAGTAATTTTATGAGCCATTTTTAGACACCTCCTTCAAAGCTAAATGCTAAATAATTCTACAAGGATAAGTAAACTCCTCTTAATTTGTAACTACTTTTTTTTATTTTGGTTACGAATATTTTCAGCAATTTTTTCCAGCTTCCTTATTCTGTGGTTTATTCCTGATTTGCCTAAGGGGGGATCTGTCATTTCCCCTAATTCCTTTAAGCTAATATCAGGTTGTTCCAGACGGAGTTCGGCAACCTGCCTGAGCCCAGTTGGTAAGTTTTCTAAACCTAAAGTTTGAGCTATAAGCTCAATATTCTCTTTCTGTCTAAAAGCGGCATCAATTGTTTTAGTAAGATTAGCAGTTTCACAATTAACCAAGCGATTAACCTTATTACGTATACCCTTTTGAATTCTGGTGCTTTCAAAATTTAATAATGCGGTATGAGCCTCGATGACATTTAAAAAGGTTACGATCTGCTCACTCTCTTTTAAATAGACTACTTGCCAGTTTTTACGGGTACTTATCTTAGGCTCCAATCCAAATTTATTTATCAGTGCAACCAAAGACTGGGCATATTCCTCTGAGGTAGTAGCTATCTCCATGTGATATGTGTTTTCTGGGTCATTTACAGAGCCGGCTCCTAAAAAAACACCCCTTAAATAACTCCTGCGACAACACTTTTTCTTGGTAACAAGAGAACTTACCTCTGGGTTAATTAGAAACCCTTCCCTCGTTATACCTAAAGTCCTTAGAATTTCCTTAACTTTATTTTGCGGTGGAATTTTAACTAGATAAATATTATTCTTTTTCAAGCGGGCTTTTCTTTG
>JUEF01000149.1 GCA_000802045.1 Peptococcaceae bacterium BICA1-8 | reverse complement strand
GTCATCCTGAGCGATAGCGAAGGATCTTACGTAGTGATGAATATTAAGATCCTTCGGTCGTACCTCCCTCAGGATGACAAAACAACAATCAGTAGCTTTCATAGCCATGACCAGCAAGTTATTACTATTAGCAATAATCTATCGACAATCGGCTAATCTATCTAAAAAAAGAATGCAGCCATTTTAATCTTGGCTGCCTCCCTCTTTTTTTCCTTCTATATTAAAGAAAAATTTATTTTTATTTAGTTTTCTAATATCTGTGCTTAGGGCTTCACTAAATTCATGTTCTTCTCTGCCTAGACTAACAGTGGACATTTTTTCTCTATCCTTTGAATTTGAATCCTTTTGTTTTTTGGTCATTTAAACCACCTCCTACAGGTAGTTTTAGCCAAGGATTATTTTCCTATCCCTCCTCACCAGACTTTAACTGCTGGCATAAAATAAATAAAAAATAATTAGTGAAAGGGTGATTAAATTAAAATGAGTACTAAAATAAGGTTTTTGCATAGTTGCTCAAAATTTAATAAGTTCGATATATATCTAAAAGATTGTATCCTATGTCCTGACCTTTCATATCTAGGGCATTCTCATTACTATGATGTTGAACATGGAAAAATAATGTTTAAAATATGTCCACCCAAAAAGCATTATTCGATTTTAGATGCTTATACTTATGTATCTGAAAACTCTTATCAAACTGCAATTGTTACAGGTTTAAATGGTGATCTAAGTTTATTTGTGGTACCTGATGCATACATCCCGCTCACCTTTAATAAAGCCTTTATCAGATTTGTAAACCTTGCTCCTGATAAAACTCTCGACTTCATAGTATATGACGGCGCTCCCGTAACATTTAGTAATGTAGGTTACAAAGAAGCAACCGATTATTATACTTTATACTCGGATACTTATGATATTGCTGTAAGAATATCTGGAACCAATAATATATTTTTAACAATGAAAGATGTTCAACTTGTAGAAAACAGATTTTATACTATTTATGTTTTTGGCTTTACAAGAGACGCTAATTCACCGGGATATTTGATTTTTACCGATGGAGCAAATCAATAGACCAATTGTTTTAGCTTGCAGTATTTTTAATATATCTTACCGGGGCTAGTCAACCACTACTGGCATAGCCCCGGATTTTTTTAGTTCACTGTTATGGCCGCTCTTAAACTACTAGTAAAATGGCTGGCAGCTTCTATTGCCTTGTCGGTACTTTTTTCCTGTGCCATACTTTCTTCAATTTTCTCAATCAAAGCGCTGCCGACAATGATCCCATCTGCTTCACATGCAGCCAATCGGGCTGTTTCCGGATTAGAAATACCAAAACCTACAGCTAAAGGTAATCTTGTTTCCTGCCGAACATTATTAAGAAACTCCCCTAAATTAGTTAAAACATTTATTCTAGCACCAGTAACGCCGGTAACACTAATGCAATAGAGAAAGCCCCTAGATGCTTCTCCTATTTTCTTAATCCTTTCCACTGTACTGGTAGGAGCTATCAAAAGTATTAAGTCTACGCCATATTTATCGGCAGTAGTTTTTAATTCATCGGCTTCTTCCAACGGTAAATCAGGAATTATTAAACCATCTATTCCTGAGGTAGCTGCCATTTTGATAAATTGTTCGATACCTTTGACATAAACAGTATTAAAATAGGTCATCACAATCAGAGGAATTTCCGTTTTTTCTCTTAACCTAGAAGCCATTGAAAAAATTTGTTCCAATGTAACCCCTTCCTCTAAAGCCTTAACAGCAGCTCTCTGGATAGTTGGTCCATCGGCAACGGGGTCAGAATAAGGTACTCCCAGTTCAATAAGGTCAGCACCACAATCTGCAAGCTTTAACACCAGTTTTTCAGTGAATTCCAAGCTAGGATAACCACAGCACACATAGGGAATAAGGGCTTTCCGGTTTTCCCTCTGTAATTTATTAAAAACATTTTCAATCCTATTCACTTTACTTCCCCCTTGAGTAAATGTAGAACTTCCATTACATCTTTATCACCTCTACCCGAAAGGCAAATGACAATAACTTTCTCCTTTGCCAAGATGGGTGCAAACTTAGAGGCATAAGCAATTGCATGGGCACTTTCCAAGGCCGGAATAATTCCTTCCCGCAATGATAATAATTGAAATCCTTCTAAAGCTTCCTGGTCCGTTATCGACTGGTACTGGACCCTTTTCGTTTCTTTAAAATAGCTGTGTTCTGGTCCTACTCCAGGATAATCAAGACCTGCCGACACGGAATGGGCCGGTAAAATCTGACCGTCACCATCCTGTAAGAGGTAACTTAAGGCTCCATGCAGCACTCCTTTAGTACCTGCTGTTAATACTGCGGCATGTTTCCCGCTTTCGATACCTCTTCCGGCGGCCTCTACTCCAATCATTTGTACCTCCTGCAAGTCTTTAAAAGGGTAAAACATCCCCATGGAATTACTGCCCCCGCCAACACAGGCTATTAAATAGTCTGGTAGACGGCCTTCAAATTTTATAATTTGCTTTTTGGTTTCTTCACCAATTACACTCTGAAAATCCCGTACTATTGTAGGATAGGGGTGTGGCCCTACCACAGAGCCTATCACATAATGGGTGTTGCTTACCGTAGATACCCAATTACGCAAAGCTTCATTGGTAGCATCTTTTAATGTTTTAGTTCCTGATTCTACCTGAATAACCTTAGCTCCCAAGAGTTCCATGCGAAAGACATTTAAGGTCTGACGTCTTACATCTTCAGAACCCATAAAAATGTCACATTCCAGCCCCATTAAAGCTGCTATTGTTGCGGTAGCCACACCATGCTGACCAGCACCAGTCTCGGCAATTATTCTTTTTTTGCCTATTCTTTTGGCTAAAAGCACCTGTCCTAAGGTGTTATTAATCTTATGGGCACCTGTGTGGTTTAAATCTTCTCTTTTTAAATAAATTTTGGCTCCACCCAAGTACTGAGTCAACTTTTCTGCATAATATAGGGGTGTAGGCCGCCCCACATAATACTGAAGATAATAGTTAAACTCTTCTTTGAATTCTTTATCTTCTTTATACTTCTCGTAGGCTTTTTCCAATTCATCTAAGGCAGGCATCAATGTTTCGGGAACAAACCGCCCGCCAAACTCTCCAAAATATCCTTTTTTATTCATAAATTTACCTCCTTTTTTAGTGGCTAGTTGTTAGTGGCTAGTGGCTAAGTTTTGGGATAATCTTTGGGTTTCGTGATCAGTGACCAGTGTCCAGAAAAGAATAAGGGTTATGGTCGATGGTCTATGGACTATCAACTTAATCTAACAAAACGAAGTGGAGTGAAATCCTTTTCTGTAGCACTGTAGTAATAAGTCTATCGTCTATTGTTTATGATCTATTTTTAGACTGAGTCTATTGCTCTGACTCTTGAGATTAATACCTTCAGTTTCTCCCCATCCTTTTTACCGGGTTCTTTTTCGACTCCGCTGCCAACGTCTATCCCCCAAGGTTTCCCTTCCCTGATGGCCTGCACCACATTATCTGGGTTGAGACCGCCGGCCATGATAAAAGGGATTTCACCCCAGTTTTTCCTAGCTTCGGGGACTAAATTCCAGGAAAAAGCTTTACCTGTTCCACCATATAGACCTGAAACAAAAGTATCTAGTAAAATTCTATTTACAGTTTTTTTCCGTACATGGGGTATGACCTCATCCCAACCTCTTTTTTCATCTACCCTAAAAGCTTTAATAATCTGGTATTTATCATTAATAAAATTCCGACAATATTCAGGCGACTCACTGCCGTGAAACTGTAAACCGGTCAAGCCGCAGAATTCTGCTATTTTCCGGACTTTTTCTTTCTCCTCATCGACAAATACGCCAATTTTTTCTCCCTCTGGAGGGAGGGCAGCAATTATTTCTCGCACTTTTTCCGGGCTAACCTTTCGTTTACTAGCTGTAAAGATAAATCCTATAGCATCAGCACCTAAGGAAACTGCCAGCCGGGCATCCTTAAGGTTTGTCAGACCGCAAATCTTAATCCACATTTAATGGCTCACCCCTTAGAAGTTCTCCTATTTTTGCCCCCGGCTCAGTACTGGTAACCAGAGCCTCTCCCACCAGAATAGCATCTACCCCCACTTGTGCTAGCTTCTCAACATCCTGGAAGGAAGAAATCCCGCTTTCACTTACCAACAGAGCATCCCGGGGTACAAACTTGGCCAGCTTCAAAGTTGTGGCAATGTCGGTTTGAAAAGTGGTCAAGTCCCGGTTGTTAATACCAATGATTTGAGCACCACACCTTAGTGCTTTTTCTAACTCCTCTCGGGTATGACTTTCCACTAGAGCATCAAGCTTTAATTCTTCAGCTATTTTGAGAAAATCATTTAATTCTTTTTCCGTGAGAATTTTAGCTATTAAAAGAACAGCATCTGCCTGAGCCTTACATGCTTCATATATCTGGTAGGGGTCAATAATAAAGTCCTTGCGTAAAACAGAAAGTTTTACCCCTTTTTTTACCTTTACTAGGTCCTCTAAACTACCTTGAAAAAACCTATTATCCGTAAGTACAGATATGGCCCTAGCCCCTGACCTCTCATAACTAACAGCTAATTCTACCGGGTCAAAATCTTCTTTTAATACTCCTTTGGAAGGAGAAGCTTTTTTAACCTCAGCAATTAGGCTCATACCTGGCTCAAGCAGGGCCTTGCTAAACTTTTTTTCCTCCCGGGAAACTATTTCTCTTTCCAAATATTTTAAAGGTATCTTTATTTTGTTGTCGGCTACTTCTTTTTTCTTTTGGGTAATGATTTGCTCTAAAATCATATTCTCAATCATTCCTTTCGCTTACAACTATGGCACAAAATATGAAGATTCTAATTCTCCATTTTCAATTCTGTCGAGTAGACATATCTAAATCTCATCCAACGTAAGAGACTTATTATGCCCCTCACAGAACCGGACTTGAGGTTTTCCCTCATCCGGCTCTTCATCAATACTCACTTACACATTTCTATCAAGGATATAAATATTATGTTTGATTTCAGGTTTGGGGAGAGGAAATCGCTTCAGGTATTGCGTAAATTGTTCATAGTTCATGCTCTTTTTCTGACTGCGTCTATTTATCCACTTATATACCAGCTTACCGGTCTCCCGATAATAAGCCCTCAGGCTTGCATAATTTCCACTAATTCCGTAATATTCGTAGTGGCCTCTAAGTTTGGCCGCTAGTATCTTCCACCATTCCTTGATTTCAAACATATTTCTTACCGACTTTAACCAGGCATTCATTTCCTTAAGCTTCGTATTGAATTTCTTCCTTCTGGTCTTTCTTCCA
>JUEF01000148.1 GCA_000802045.1 Peptococcaceae bacterium BICA1-8 | reverse complement strand
GCATGGGATTGATTTAGTGGAATTTGAAACACTAATGATTTTAGGAGATTTAAAAGAATATTTTTTATTAGATGTAAGAGAAAATGAGGATTTTCAGCAGGAAAAAATTCCGGGGTCTGTTAACATACCATACTCCCAACTAACAACAAAAATTAATGAAATTCCATCAGAGCAGAAAGTCATAATTATTAGTCAAAAAGGTCTAATAGCTGCTCAAATTTCGTCTCTCCTAAATGCCTGTGGATATAGAACATGGACTTTAAGGGAAGGGATTGAAGGTTATATAGATATAGGTGGAAATGTAGAAGGCAAGAAGTTAAATATAAGCGTATAACACAAAAAGGACCCTTGGTCCTTTTTGTGTTATACCTGCCCATGCCTTAGGAGATATTTATTTCTGCAATCCCAGCAGCAAAAGTAATACTCTTGCTTATTTTTAATTAAAATATAAGCTTTGCTTCTATCAATTTCCCTATTGCACTCTAAATCCTTGACCAAGATTTTCTCAATTACGGGAGTTTTTGTTACTTCTAGTGCTTCGGGAGGTTTATTCATAGAATCTTTATTTTTGCTATTTTGAAAAAGGGCAATAAGACTTTTAAAGATAACAAAGAGAAATAAAGAATGGATTAGATAAATCACTAAATCCATAGAACATAATCCTTTCTAAAAATTATTTATGATAAAACCAAACTACCCCTCAGGGTAGTTTGGGGGTAGTTTAACGTCATAACCGGGACAAAATACAGCAGCCATCTTTACAATGAGCAGTTTCTGGTAGCATCCAGTGTTTGGTAAACAAGGTTTTACCTCCTTTCTTTGCATAAAACTAATCTACATACTATAAATAGCTTAAAGTAAAAATGTGCATAAAATGTGACTAAATATTTACCATAGTATGAAAACTTATTTTTGCGATTATTTTGGGTATTAATTATAATAGCAACCTTATTTCTTCACGGCTTTTTCACAAATTAGACAAACTTATATCATAATTAATTCAAATTTTTCGATTATTCTATACTAAAAGCTAAAAGGGGCTAACCAACTATGTCAAAAACAAAAAGCAAAATCAATAAATGTCCTCTATGTGAAAGTAACTTAATTGGTAGATTATCTAACAAGAGTTATTATTGTCAGGATTGTAATCATGAATTATTTCTGAAAAGTGGAATTGTAAAAGTATTTTACATTTCCTCTGATGGAGATATTGAGCTAATTGAAAAATTAAAATACTGCTGTTAGCAAGGAAGGGGTGATGGTTATGTTAAGTCAAAAGATTCTATTAGTAAGCAATGATAGCAAAAGCAAGAATTTATTATTAAAATCCTTATCAGATCTACAATATGAAGTAGTAGAATGCCAAGAAAGAAAACAGATATCCGAAATGCTGGAAAAGAAGGTATTTGACTTAATCATTATTGATCTTGATAAAGATTGTTCAAATGAATGGACTATCGCGCTAAATATTAGAAAAGTGACTGATAACCCGATAATTATTATCTCGAATGACATTGAAGAATGCCAAAAATTATTAGGCTATCAGTTGGTTAATGATTTTGTAAAAAAACCTTACAGCATAGAGGAAGTATTATGCAGAGTACAAGTACAATTAAATATAACTAAGAACAGTTTGTGTAATGAACAAATATTATTAGATAATCTGGTTATTGACCCATCGCTAAGAAAAGTATTAATTGACAACAGAGAAGTTGATCTTACGGAAAAAGAATTTGAGATACTAAAGTTTTTAATACTTAATTCAGACCGAGTTATCACTCGGGAAGAATTGGTGCAAGAAATATGGAAAGAGAAATTTAAAGGTAATACAAGAACAATAGATACTCATATTAAAAAGTTAAGGAGAAAAATAGAGGAAAACTCTGCAAAGGCATATATATCTACAGTCTGGGGTTATGGCTACAGAATGATATTCTAAAAAATATAAAGAGGTGGTAAAATGTTTTATCCATTTTTTGACCCTACCTTCATATTATTAATACCAGCTTTGATATTTGCATTTTATGCACAAAGTAAGGTCCAGAAAACCTTTGAAAAGTATTCGAAAATAGGAAGCGTGAATAACCAGACTGGAGCACAGCTTGCCAGAATGATTCTTAATAATGCCCACTTAGATAATATTGCAGTAGAAGAAGTAAAAGGGCATCTAACTGACCACTATGATCCTAAAAATAAAAAGTTAAGATTGTCGACGAAGGTCTTTAACAGTACTTCCTTAGCAGCTTTGGGAGTTGCAGCCCATGAAGCTGGACATGCCATTCAGGACGACAAAGGCTATTTACCCTTACATCTAAGAATGACATTTGTTCCTTTGGCTCAATTAGGTTCTACACTGGCGATGCCTCTATTTTTTATTGGTTTAATATTCTCGGCGCCTATATTACTAAAGTTTGGAATAATATCCTTTACTTTAGTTGTATTATTTCAATTAATTACTTTACCCGTAGAGTTTAATGCTAGTAATAGGGCATTAGTTATTTTAACCGAAGGTAACTATTTAACAAGTCAGGAAATTGAGCCTACCCGCAAGGTATTGAATGCAGCTGCTTTAACATATGTTGCAAGTGCATTAGTTGCAGTAACCACCTTAGTAAGATTTTTGTTATTAGCTGGATTATCTAGGGAGTAGACATAATAGCTATTGGAGGAGATGCAGTATGAAAAAAAGTCTAGTTATAATTGGTGTTATACTATTAGTGTTATTTTTTGCTGTAAGTCCGTTTATTGGTGTATATAATAACTTAATAACTGCTGAAGAGAATGTTAATGGCAAATGGGCCCAGGTAGAAAATCAACTCCAGCGCAGATTAGATTTAATTCCCAATTTAGTAGAAACAGTAAAAGGATATGCAGCCCATGAAAAGGAAACTTTTACCTTAGTAACCGAAGCCAGGGCTAAAGCGGCGGGTGCATCAAGTGTAAAAGAACAGTCTGAAGCAAATAGTGAACTTACTTCTGCTTTAAGTAGGCTTATGGTAATAGTAGAACAGTATCCTGAGCTAAAAGCTAATGAGAATTTTATTAGACTTCAGGATGAACTAGCTGGGACAGAAAATAGAATTGCAATATCAAGAAAGGATTATAATGATTCTGTACAAAGCTTTAACACTTTAGTAAAGCGCTTTCCTAATAATATAATTGCGGGAATGTTGAATTTTGTTGAGAAAGCATATTTTGAAGCCGAGGAAAGTGCTCAAAAAGCCCCCAAAGTGAGCTTTTAAAGGGGGTTATAAATAATGAAGTTATCAAAGAGAGTATTACTTCTTAGTTTATTACTGTTACTATCTTTAACTACAACGCTCTGGGCCGCACCAGAGCTACCCAATTATTTAGGGGATATTTATGTTCAGGATTTTGCCCAAATAATTTCTCCCCAGGTGGAATATAAATTATTAGCTGCTGCAAAGGAAATTGAGAATAATACAGGAGCCCAAATTTCAATAGTAACTATAGAAAGTTTACAGGGAACTGATATTGAAAGCTACAGTAATGAACTCTTCAGAAAATGGGGTATAGGGGATAAGGACAAAGAAAATGGGATACTGTTTTTAGTCGCTAAGTCCGAAGGGAAATTGAGAATTGAAGTGGGTTACGGGCTAGAAGGAAGAATTAATGATGCAAAAGCAGGTGATATTTTAAGAAATGCTGCACCATATTTTCAAAGTGGTGAATTTGATAGTGGTACAGCTGTAGCCTTCAATAGTTTGGCCAATGAAATAAGTCAAGAATATGCCGATATTAGCCCCGAGGAAACACAATCGGAAAGATCTGCTAGTATTCCTTGGTGGGCACAATTATTAGGAATTGGCTTGCTAATATACCTAGCAATTTTTCATCCCGGTATTCTAATGTTCTTGATTTTTACTTTATCTAGGGGAAGTATGGGTGGATCTGGTGGCTCCAGAAGAGGGGGAGGAGGCTCATCCGGTGGTGGAGGTGCCTCTGGAGGTTGGTAGTCAGAGAATAGGAGGGTTTACGTGAAAAAAGTGTTTTATGTGAGCATATTTATTGTATTTACAGTAGTTATGTTGTATGTAATGCATCCAGGTTCTTTCTAATGTTGAGAAGAGGCTTGGGTTCTAAATAGTGTATTATAAATTAAACTATACTTTTCTATGAAGGATAAAAGGGGATGATTCATAAGAATCAGCCCCTTTTATCCTGGTAAATAATATAACCTAAGAGTATTTGTTTATCTTTTGAATTGATTAAGTTCTAACTCAATTTGGTAATGCTTGATAGTTGTCCTTTGAATTTTATCTTCTAATAAAGCAGTATTTATTTTTTGTTCAATTTTATTTAATTCTGTAAGTTGCTGAGTTAACTCTTCAATCCTAGATTGAAGACGTATAATTTGATGATTTATCTGAAAATCATCAAATTCATTGGAATGGTCAATGGGTTTTTGCTTCTTGAGGTTTTTAATATGCTCAGAGGTTTCATAAATCAATTTATTTGTTTCGCTTCGCTGATGATTAACTCTAGATAATAATGAATAATAGTCAGTTTTGTTATCATCAAGAGTGTCCCCGAGTATAAGACTAGTAAACAAGTTTTTTAAAGTGGCCATGACTTTCTCCTTCCTATAGTTAAGCTATTTGTTTATTAGCACTTTTACAATTTTTATATAATTGGGAGTATGCATTATTTAATACCTTTATATCATTATCTATTTCTGCTAGCTCATCTTTTATACAGAAAAAAAGGTTTTTGTAATTTTGTAATGTATCTTTAATTAATGATTTTTTTTGGAGCCAAAAACGGGCGTCCTTTTCATTATCTTTTATTAAAGCAGTTCTGACTTGTTCACTGCATTCTTTATAATCAATTTCTAAGTAATTAATTGAGTTTTGTAGTACCTTTTCAATAGTTCTTGTTTTTATAGATACTTCATTTATTTCCTTGTAGATACCAGCTTCTTTTTGAGTGATAGTATCTTTACTGTCCTGCTGTGAAGTAGAAAATATATTTCTAAATGAGAAGTAAATAGTTTTTATTAATTTCATTACATATCCCCCTCCATTTTTTAACTTAATACTACATGAATTTAGTGACCGTTTTTTTATGAAAGTTTGATAATTTAGTGTTTTTTTAACTGCTAAAACGCCACATCATCTACTTTTGGTTCAACCTTTGGAGACATAGTGCCCTTAGACGTAATATATATGCCAGTTTTATTAGGCAGGCAAACAATGCTTTGTCCAACCGCATTTATTTTGCCTGTTTGGACACAAATTTTTCTTGGGCAGATAACAGTTTCATCATTTACCCAAACTTCTTCGTCTTTTATAGCAAGCTCAATGTATTTGTTTTCTGGAAATTTAATTTGAAAAAGTTGTTCTTGTTTTAAATCGATTGTATCATAGTAGGCACCGTTAACTTCAATAACTACCTGTTTTGAATCAGTTTCTTGCCAAAAGTTATTTACAAGAAGCCAAGATAGCCCCGAGAAGATAAGTAAAAATAATAATATTATTAAATCACCTTTTTTCATAAAATATCACCCAAGATTAAGTATACAAAAAAGTTTTGATTAAACTGTGAACAAAAATATTTTTTCACCTTTCACAGGGATATTTTATCCCTGTTTTTTTATACAAAAAAAAGGGCCTAAAATGGCCCTAATGACAACTTTTCTTTTCGCTTTCACTTTTTTCTTTATCTTGGTCCTGGTGATGACCGTGTCCTCCACAGCATCCTCCTTTTCTCATCATGAAGAAAAACAAACCACCGATAATAAGATAAGGTAATACATCCTTTAAATATTCCATAATCCAGACCTCCTTTATAAAGAGTATACCTAGTAAATTTGTCTTAAGTTTTATTAAAGCTTGAAGTTTTTGTGAATTTTAGATAATTAATGATAAATAATATATACATAAAGCTACCTAATAGCAGAGCCCAGCTGTAGCCAAATACCATTGCAATCATTAGTACTAGAATCGAACCTAAAACAGATGTCCAACCGTTTATTCCCCACATTAAAGGGATAAGCTCCTTTTGTTTATTATTTTCGAGTAGCTTCAAACCATAAGGAAAAGGTATTCCTAAAGCCAGTCCAAGTGGAGCTAAGGTTATACATGTTACAAGTATTTTAATCTCTAGAGAATCACCTTGCCAGTAAGTAAATATCCTGGGTAGTATAGTTGAGATTATCATTGAATATGCTGCTGCGAAACCAGCCGGTATTATAGGGGATAATTTTTTAAAACGAGAAGCTAGTAAGCTGCCAATTCCTCCGCTAGTTAATAAGGCGGCAATTATTATGCTAAAGGTTAGTGTCGGGTGTCCGATGAATAGTACGAACTTCTGTAGAAGCGGTATCTCAATTAACATAAACCCTAGACCTAGTAAAATAAAATAGTAAGAATAATGCTTACTACCTGGTGCTGTTAACTTAGTGCGGTAAGGAAATAATGCCCTTCCGCCAATAAAAAGGACAGCAGCAAAGACAACCCATATTGTAATTGGTACCTTTTTTCCAACAGAATTATAAAAGAAGGGTGAATCATCTGTAACAACCCAATTACTCATATTTTCTATCAGTAAAGAACTGTCACTTTGAATAAATGGTAGATGAAGGGTGTTATGCCTCCCTAAAGCGGCCATAACATTTAGCTCTCTTGCTTCACCTTCAGTGAAAGGTGCATTTTTGACTATGAGAATGGGGTAATACACTCCTTCATGGTGTTCACTACCCTCACTATTACTGCTTATATAAGCTATTGAATTTATAGCATCTTCTCTAGATAAGCCATTTTCCTCTAGAGTATTAAGTGTCGTCATAACTGCTTTTTGCAAGTCATTTTGTCCATGAAGAACGAGTGCCAGCTTTCCATTGGGCTTTAAATGCTTTAAATATTGACTAAAGGCCTCCTGAGTATAGATATAATTTTCTGAGAGTGCATAACCTAGAGTTTCCGAGGCCTGTGTCATTACCATCGATAAATATATGACATCATATTTATTTTTATCAGTTGATATAAAGCTTCTTCCATCTTGGACAAAGGTTTTAGTTCCCGGTAAATCATAGATAT
>JUEF01000147.1 GCA_000802045.1 Peptococcaceae bacterium BICA1-8 | reverse complement strand
GAAAACCCAATGGACTATATAGAGATTGATTGGGATGAAGTATTTGAAGAATATTACATTTCTATGAAGAATCAGATATCAGATAAAATGCAAGTTGTATCCAAAGCAGTTGAAGTCTGGCTGGATTTTGGAGAGATATGCACCGAGGTTATCTTGAAGAATTTTAATGACATTACGTATATTGAAGAATCAATCAGAATAACTATTGCTGACAATTCGAATTGTTGGGCTATACAACACATGTTATATTTATGTCAGATGAGATGAATATTGAAGTTATTGATATAAAGACACAAAATTTTACTTTTAGGGAGAGCAGGTAAATATAATATGGGTAAAAATAGGAAATCTAAAAAAGATAAATGCAATAATGCTGAAGTATGGACAGAAGAACAATATGAAGAATATATGAAAGAGATATATGGAATGGATTTTATAGCTGGGTTTACTGAAAAATGGTGTACCTTACGGTACATTTAGAGATAAAGACGATGAGAATGACGAATTAATAATTCGGGATATTTCAATTGATTCTGATGATGAGTTACCATTTTGATTTTGGGAGGTAAGTGTAGTGATAGAACCATCAAAAGTGAAAGAAGCATTTAATGGAATCGAAGCAGAGAATTATGCCTTCAGGGCATATTTGAAAAATCATGCGAATGAGTACAAGATGGGGACGGTACTTAACTTGCCTGAAAATCGGAGTCAACTAACTATATATTGAGGGGACGTCTGAGCATAGATAGTAATATTACTACTCATTTTCTAAAGGAAAGTTTATAAGTTAGGCTTGAAATAACCCTTGCAGATATAAACGAACCCAACTATAGATTGACGTCACGCAAATAGTGTCTAAGTGGGTCCGTTTTTATTTCCCTGAAAAAGGGTTATAGGTTAGTTTTTAAAGAGAAGATACAGTGGTCTAATTATCTAAAAACTAATAACAATTATTCAAAAAAAGGTAATTAAGGTACTATTATAGAATATTAGTAATAATTAGAATATTTGGAAAGTGAGTGATTGCATGGACTCCTTTCAAAAACGTATTGTTTTTATGAGTTACCCAAGATTGACAAGGGTAATATCACAACTTGTCCCATCTTATTTTAACGACGTAATGGTTTATGAGGGCCAAACAAATGAAATATTAGAAATTTCTAAAAAGCTTATTTATGAAAATTCTGTTGATGTTATTATAAGTGGGGGTGGTAATGGTCGACTCCTCAAGGAGAATATTAAAAAGATTCCAGTAATTGTATTTAGAGTTACTGTGGCTGATTTATTAGATGGAATAAAAAACTTAAGCAGGCAAGTAAGCAAAGTTGGCATTTTAGGATATAAAGATGCAATTCCTGACCTTACTTCTTACAAAGACTATATTTCCTTTAGTTTTAATCAGAATTGGTATACTAGTATAGAGCAGATGCAACAAATATTTGAGGAAATGGTTAATGAAGGATGTGACGGATTTATAGGGACAGGAATAGTTTGTGATTATGCTACTGATTATGGTTTTCCCGCGTATATGGTTTACTCAAGGGAAAATGTTGAGGAGACATTTAAAGAAGCATTTAAATATCAATTGGCATTAAATTTTAATCGAGAACGAGAAGAAAGGACTAATACTATCTTAAATCATTCGAAAAAAGCTTTTCTATTTATAAATATTGATCGCATTATCCAAACGGTAAGTGCCTCTGCTGAAAAAATATTAGGAATTCCTAGAAACAAGCTTGTGGGTAGCATATTGGATGAGATCATCGATGTGAAGGAATTTAATTCTATTATTTATGGTAAAACAGAAGTAAGTGAAAGCATAATAAAGTCAAAAGGTAAAGAGTTTTTAGTCACCTGGAAACTAATAAAAGTAGATAACCAAGTAAGCGAGGTTATAGCTATAATTGATGATAACTTTACAACAGACTTGGAACCAAATAAAAAAAGTAAAGAGTTAATTCATAGTGGATTTACAGCCTCATATTCGTTCCATAATATTATTGGACATTCAAAACCTATTCAGGATGCAATTGAGTTAGCTCAGGGTTATGCATATACCAATCATACAGTTCTTATTTCAGGTGAAACAGGAACCGGGAAGGAACTTTTTGCACAATCCATACATAGTCAGAGTTATCGAAATAGTCGACCTTTTGTTTCTGTTAATTGCTCTGCATTACCAAACTCCCTTCTAGAAAGTGAATTATTTGGTTATGAATCTGGTACCTTTACAGGGGGGAGAAAGGAAGGGAAATCTGGACTGATTGAACAAGCAAATACAGGAACTTTATTTCTGGATGAAATTGGTGATATGTCTCCTGAAGGTCAAGTAATGCTTCTTAGAGTATTACAGGAAAAAAAATTAAGAAGGTTGGGCGGAAATAAAATAATTACAGTTGATGTACGTGTAATAGCAGCAACCAACCAGCCGTTGGAAAATTTAGTAAACAAGGGACTTTTTCGTTCAGATTTATATTATAGATTGAATGTTTTAAATATAGATATCCCCCCTTTACGAAGTCGTCGAGGGGATATACCAGATTTAGTTGACCACTTTATTAATGTGCATGGGTTAACAATTGATGATAAAAGCATAAATATAATAAAAGGATTATTTCTCCAAACAGATTATCATTGGCCCGGTAATATAAGAGAATTGGAAAATTTACTTTTAAAAATGAGTAGTCATACACTTAGGAAACCTGAAGATATAAAATTACTAATAGAAAAGCTATTAAGTTCTAAGATTTATTGTAAAGAAGATTCATTACAATATGAAAAATTAAATATGGATTTAGATTTATATGGTGAAAGGTCTAAAATCTTGGAGGTTTTGGAACAAACCCATTGGAATAAGACAAAAGCGGCCAGTGTTTTAGGTATGAGCAGAACTACACTTTGGCGAAAGATGTGTGAAATGGATATATGTTCCTGAAAGTAATTGTAAACTAAAATGAAACAATTTGTTTAAACAAATTGTTTCATTTTTTGTTTCATAAAAAAATAATTTACGGTATTTTGGGGCTTTAATAGTTGGCATAGTATTTGCAATATAAGACGGTATGACAGAATATTTTAAAAATTCAATAAACTGAGGTGTTGCAAATGAAAAATGAGAGGTCAGGACCATTAAAGGGCGTTAGAGTCCTGGAAATAGCTAACGTAATAGCGGGGCCTTTCGCAAGCTCCCTTTTTGCTGATTATGGAGCCGATGTAATAAAAATTGAACTTCCCAATGTAGGTGATCCCTTTCGCCAATTCATGCCAACACATAATGGAGAATCACTGAGATGGCCGACCATAGCCCGAAATAAACGGTGTATTACTCTAGATTTACGAGTTGATAAGGGGAAAGAGATATTCCTAGATTTGCTTAAAACTACTGATATAGTAATTGAAAATTTCCGGCCAGGCATAATTGAAAAATGGGGCATTGGCTATGATGTAATGAAAAAAGTTAACCCGAAAATTATTTTAGTTCGTATTTCTGGTTATGGTCAAACAGGTCCTTATAGAGAGAAGGCCGGGTTTGGTACTCCATCAACAGCATTTAGTGGATACACTTATCTCCAAGGTTATCCAGATCGTCCTCCAGTAAGTCCACCTATATCATTATCTGATTATGTTGCTGGTTTATTTGGTGTTATAGGGGGGTTAAGTTCGTTAACTTCAATTTTAAAAGGTGAACTGCAAGAGGGACAGGTGGTTGATGTATCCTTATATGAACCTCTGTTAAGACTTTTAGATGGGTTAATAACTCAATATGGCATAAATGGTAATATCCCTGAGAGGAGTCCTATGATTTCGGGAGCAGCCAGTCCTAGTGAAATTCTTCAGACCAAAGATAATAAGTGGGTTATTATTGTTGCAAGTACACAAAGAACCTGGGAACGGTTAGCACAAGTAATGAAGAGGGAGGACCTTATTAGTAATGATAAATTTGTAACTAATCAACAAAGGGTCAAAAATAATGAATTATTAGTAGGAATTATTAATAAATGGGTTAAGGGATTCACTATGAATGAAATTTGCCAATTGTTAGATGAAAATGGCATACCAATTAGTCCTGTGAATAGTGTTGAAGATATTATGCAGAATGAGCAATTTATTGCACGTCAGGATATTATAAGTGTTCCTCATCCTGTATTTGGTGAAATCAATATGTCTAATATATTTCCTGTATTCTCCGAAACCCATTGTACGGTTCGACATGTTGGCCCTGCTCTTGGTGAACATAATCAGGAAGTATATTTATCAGAGCTTGGGATGTCAGAGGAAGAATATAAGCAGTTACAAAAACTAGGGGTAATATGAAAGGAGTTTAATAATGGATTATCCAAAAAAAGTAAAAATAAGAGAAGTTTGTACACGGGATGGCTTTCAAATGGAACGTGAATTCATTGATACTGATAAAAAAATTGAGATAATAGATTTACTTTCAGAATGCGGCTTTGCGGATATCCAGTATACTGCATTTGTCCATCCTAGGGCTGTGCCGAATCTTAAAGATGCAGAGGTAGTATCTCAAAGAATAAAACGTGTTCCGGGGGTAACATATTCAGCTTTGGTAGCCAATGAAAAAGGTTTTGAAAGGGCTGTAGCTGCAGGAGTAAAAACAGTTGAGTTCGTTCTTTCGGCTACGGATTCTCACAATATAAATAATGTTAATGCAACAACCAAAGAGTCGTTACAAAGGGTGGAGGAATGTCTTAAAAAAGACTCTGATTGTTTAATTATGCCGGGGGCTGCTGTTGCTTTTGGCTGTCCTTTTGAAGGCGTGGTTCCTTTTGAACGTGTTAAATGGATATTTCAGCATTATGTGGACTGGGGGCTTACTGAGGTAAGTATTGCCGATACTACAGGAATGGCTAACCCAATCCAAGTTTATGATACAATTGCAAGGCTTTTAGACCTCTTTCCAGATTTAGAATTAGCTCTTCATGTACACAATACAAGGGGGATGGCCTTGGCCAATATCTTTGCTGGTATACAGGCTGGTGCAAAAGTAATTGATTCTGCAGCTGGGGGACTTGGAGGGTGCCCATATGCACCTGGTGCTACAGGAAATATAGCCACAGAAGACGTAATACATATGCTTGATTTAATGGGTGTTGAAACAGGAGTTAACTTAGACAAAGTAATAACAGCTGCTAATAAGGTGCGGGAGGTGGTAGGACACAGCGATAGTTATATTTTGAAAGCTGGTAAGGCTTTTGATTTAGTAAAAGAAAAACCCAAAAAACAAACTTAAAAGGGGGAAAAGGGAATGAATTTTAAGAAAATTATTGCAATTATGGTTATCTTGATTTTTGGTTTAATTGTTTTTTCAGGGTGTTCATCACAACCTGCTCAAGAAAAGGAAGCAGAACCTTCTGCTGAAAAGAGTGCCGAACAGCCAGCTGAAAAGAAATCTTCCTACCCTGACAAGCCTATTACATTTATTGCAGCATCTAATGCAGGTGGTGGATGGGATTTGACTGGCAGGAATACTGCAAAGGTTCTAAATGAACAAAAGATAGTTCCAGCTCCTATTAAAGTCCAAAACATAGTAGGTGGTGGGGGAAGTTTAGGATTTCAACAGTTTGTAGAAAATCATAAAGCTGACCCCTATACAATGATTGTAACCTCTGCTGCTATGATTGCTAACCCTATTGCACAAGGGTGGCCTTATGACCATAATAATATTACACCATTAGCAAGACTTTTTGTCGATTTTGAGATGCTTGTAGCAAAAAAAGGCTCTGAATGGGATTCCGCTGAAAAAGTATTTGAAGCTCTTAAGAAGGACCCGCAATCTCTTACTATTGGTGGCGAAACACCTCCCGGAACTGACTATATTGCTTTTGTCATGGCCCTTGTTGAAGAGGGAATTGACGTAAGTAAAATAAACTGGGTTAGTTATGAAGGCGCAGGGGAAGCTGTTCCCGCACTTTTAGGTGGACATATTGATGTTTCTATTGCTACTGCTGGTGAATGGGTAAGTCAAATTAGGTCCGGGCAATTACAGGGAATAGGAATTTTCAGTGAAGAAAGACTTGAAGGTGATTTGAAAGATGTTCCTACTATGAAGGAACAAGGAATAGATGTTGTATTCGGTAACTGGCGTGGTCTGTGGGGGCCTCCTGATATGCCAAAGGCAGAGTATGATTATTGGGTAGACGCTTTAACTAAGATGCATGAATCACAAGCCTGGAAGGATGTATTAACAAAGATGCAGTGGGTACCTTGGTTTAAAACGGATAACCTTCCTGAATGGTTAGATGGAGAAACAGAAAAAATGACTAACGCAATGAAAGCAGCCGGTATTATGAAATAAGTAGTTTGTTTAGTAAGTTGAAATAGTGAAGCGGCTTTCCGCTTCACTATTTTAAAAAAAGGAGGGATGTTATGAAATCTGATGTAAAAGCAGGCATTACCGCTTTGGTACTCTCCATTGGCTATCTAGTCGCAACTTTTTCTGCTACAGGAAGCAAAATGGTCATTGCTACACCAATAGAGCCCACACTTTTCCCCAGGGTTATAGCAGGTGGATTAATAATAAGCTCTTTAAGTATATTAATCCCAGCTATTATTAAACAGAGGCAGGAAGGTGATCACAAAGAAGAAAAACAAGAGCCTTTTTTTACAAAAGAAAGAAATACTATATTAGGTGCTTTTATTATTTATATAGCCCTTTTTAACATATTAGGATATAAAATTTCTACATTGCTTTTCTCAATGGGTACTTTGACATATCTTAATAAAAAGGCTTGGAAACGTAATTTAATGTTTTCAGTAATTTTTGTACTAGTTGCTTATTATGTTTTTTCCACTGTATTACAAGTACAATTACCCATTGGGCTATTCAAAATATAGGGAGTGAGCTAATATGGAATTATTATCTTCATTGCTAATGGGTTTTAAAGTAGCTATGGCTCCAATGAATCTCCTCTTTGCAACTGCTGGTGTGATTATTGGGCAGATTGTTGGAATTTTACCAGGCTTAGGACCGATGGTTACCATTGCTGTTCTTTTACCATTTACTTACGGACTTGACCCTGTTCCTGCTATTATGGCTTTTGCCGGCATTTACTATGGTTCACAATTTGGCGGGGCGATATCGGCCATTTTGGTTAATTCTCCTGGTACTGAATCTGCAGTTATTACCGCTTTAGAGGGGTACCCTATGGCTAAGAAAGGAAAGGCTGGTTTGGCCCTAGCTACAGCAGCGGTTAGTTCCTTTACAGGAGGAACTATAGGAGTCATTTTTTTAGTTCTTTTATCACCACTAATGATTAAAGTAGTACTAACATTTGGGGCTCCAGAATACTTCGCCTTAATGATATTTGCTCTGGCATGTATTACAGGTTTGTCTGAAGGTAGCACCTTCCCGAAAACTATGTTTAGTATTTGTATAGGTCTCGGTTTAGCTATGATTGGTATGGACCCAGTCTCTTCTTCGGCGAGGATGACCTTTGGTATTGGACAACTTTTTGAAGGTATAGATTTTATAGTCTTGGCTATAGGAATGTTTGCCTTTGCGGAAGTATTAAAGAATCTTAATAAGGTTAATGATACTAAACCAAAGGAGCAAGTAGTTATTGATTCTAAAGTAGGGATAACCTATAAGGAGTGGTTATATATTTTACCTACAACCATCAGGTCAGCATTTATAGGCTTCTTTATAGGTGTATTGCCTGGTGTAGGTACAACTACATCCTCTCCCCTTGCTTATGTATTCGAAAAAAACCTAGCCAAAAATAAGGAGAACTTCAATAAAGGTGAAGCAAAAGGTGTCGCTGCTGGAGAATCTTCCAATAACGCGGGAGCAATGGGGGCAATGGTGCCGTTATTAACTATGGGTATTCCTGGTTCGGGTACAACAGCAATAATGCTAACGGCATTTATGATTCTCGGAATAATGCCAGGGCCCCTTTTATTCACAGAGCAGCCTAAATTAGTATGGGGTTTAATAGCTAGCTTCTTTATTGGAAACTTTATTCTTTTAGCTCTTAATTTGCCCCTTGTTCGTTATTTAGTTAAAATACTCCAGGTGCCTAACGAAATACTTTTTACTTTAGTATTATTATTAGCCACCATTGGATCTTACAGTCTGGGTATGCGAACATTTGATATCTGGCTTGTAGTAATTTTCGGACTAATGGGACATTTCTTAAAACGGTATAAATTTCCCCTTGCTCCCGTATTGGTATCACTAATTTTAGGGAGAATGGTTGAGAACAATTTTGCCCGTTCGATGGCTATGAGCGGTAAGAGTATTAATATATTTTTTTCAAGACCGATATCGGTATTTTTATTAGTTGCTGCTGTGGCGTTTTTAATTTTACCACCAATTATAGGATGGATTCGTAAAAAAAGAAATACTGAAAATCGTGCCACGGTTTTATAAAAATTAATAGATCCTAAAGAGGTGTTATTAATGGCAATGCATGCTGTTCACAAGATACTAGCTTCTGCTTCAAAAAGAGAAAAAGTAGAACCAGGTGAAATTATTAATGCAAAAGTAAGTATGGCAGGCATTAATGACATTTATCTTACTGCTTTAGTTTCCTTTCAGGAAATGGGAGGCCAAAAAGTATGGGACCCCGACAAAGTAGTATTTTTCTTTGACCATAATGCTCCTAGTTCAATTCTTAAAGCTTCCGAGAATCAAAAGGCTATGAGGAAGTTTGTAAAAGAACAAGGAATTACCCATTTATTTGATATAAATGAAGGTATATGTCATAAAGTGTTACCTGAGGCAGGTCTGGTTAGACCTGGAGATATTATTATCATAACCGATTCACATACAACAACCTTAGGAGCGTTTGGGGCATTTGGGACCGGTGTAGGGTCAACAGATCTTGCAATAGCTATGTTAACTGGTGAACTATGGTTTCGAGTACCACAGGTCATTAAATTAAATTTAGATGGTCAATTAAGTGAAGGTGTAATGGCAAAGGATTTAAGCTTATTCTTACTAAGAAAGCTAGGTACTAGTTTCGCTTCTTACAAAGTAATTGAGTTTACAGGACCTACGATAATGAATCTCCCACTAGATGAGAGAATGGTACTTTGTAATATGGCTTTAGAAATGGGAGCAAAAAGTGCCTATATTCAACCTGATGATTTGGTTACAGAGTATGTGAGGTCGCGGACGAACCGAGAATTTACAGTATACGAAACAGATCATGATTATAAGTATTTTGCGGAATATAACATTGATGTAAGTAACTTTGAACCGCAAGTAGCACTTCCCCATAGTGTTAGTAACGTAAGAGGTATACGAGAGATAGAAGATGTAGATATTGATCAAGTATTTATAGGATCATGTACTGGGGGGAAGCTAACTGATATTGCTGTAGCAGCCAATTTCTTGCGTGGAAAACATATTGCTAACTCCATAAGGCTAATTATTACTCCTGCTTCTAAAGAAGTTTTAATTGAAATAATAGATCGCGGCTATTATCGGGAATTACTTGATGCAGGAGCTGTATTAACTCCTCCAGGGTGTGGAATTTGCTTTGGCGGCCATTCCGGAATCTTAGCTCCTAATGAAAGATGTGCTACAACTTCTAATAGAAACTTCCCGGGTCGTATGGGATGTAAAGATTCAGAAGTATACTTAGTTTCACCACTCACAGCAGCTGCGACAGCATTAACCGGTAAATTAACTCATCCATTTATTATTAGGAATTGAATTAAAAGTACTTGAGCATGGGCGTTTTATATTAGGAAAACAAATACTTTTTAATTGGCCTGGAGGTACATTATGTCATTATTAGTGAAAGGAAAAACAATTATACTAGATGTCGATGACATCAATACTGATCAAATTTATCCTGCAGCTAACATAAATTTATCGGAGCCTTCCGAAATTGCAAAGCATATTTTTTCAGGAATTGATAAAGGTATACAGAAGCGTTTATCTGGTAACATTCTTGTTGTTGGTGATAATTTTGGCTGTGGTTCTAGTAGAGAACAAGCAGTTATAGGTTTGAAGGCTTCAGGCTTAAAAGCAGTAATTGCTAATTCTGTCAGTCGTATTTGGTATCGAAATGCAATTAATTTAGCATTGCCGGTAATAATTTGTACTAATATTGTTAATAAGCTTACTGAAGATGAGGAGATCGAGATTAATTTAGAAACTTCAATTATAAGTAGTATATCTACCGGCAGAAGTTATCAGGGTGAATCAGTTTCAGAGTTTGTGCTCAACATAATTAAAAATGGTGGTATTAAGCCATTGTTAGGTAATGATTTATTAGGAGGTTAATTCAGATGACAGGGAAAGTAGGGTTATTTATTAAAGAAAATCCCCCATTAATACCTCAAGAACTACTTCAAAGAGTTAATGAACTTTCAACATCACTTTTAGCTGATGCAATGGAAGGTTGTGGTGTAATGGATTATAGTATTAAACCTATTACACCTGGTATGAAATTTGTTGGTACTGCACTTACTGTAAATTGTCCTAATGGAGCTAACCTTATGTTTCACAAAGCTCTTTATTCTGCAAGCAAAGGATATATAGTAACTGTTGATGGAAAAGGCAATACCAGTGGTGCTGCTTTAGGTGACCTAATGGCAACAGCTGCAAAAAAAGTTGGAGTTAGTGGCATTGTCCTTGATGGTGTTGTTCGAGATATCGCTATTTTGAGGAAGCTTTCTTTACCCATTTTTTCTAAAGGTGCTGTTCCAAATGCAACTTCCAAAGATGGCCCGGGCGAAATTAATGGTATTATTTCCTGTGGAGGAGCAATAGTCAATCCGGGCGATTTAATAATGGGAGATGATGATGGTATAGTAGTTGTTCGGAGAACAACAATTGAAGATGTTATTCAGATTGCAGAAGAAAAATCCAAAAAAGAAGAACAAAGGATTCAAGAGATTGCAGAAGGGAAAATAATGCCTAGCTGGGTTGGAAATAAATTAAAAGATTTAGGAATTCTGTAAAGCCCAAGTACATTCATCTCATAATTGAAAAGAAGAATGAAGGGGGATAAATTGTGTATAAATGGGATGCTCAAGATTATAACAAAAACTCGTCAGAACAGTATAAGTGGGCACAGGAATTAATTAATAAGTTAAATTTAATTGGTAACGAAAATGTTTTAGATATTGGCTGTGGAGATGGAAAAATAACTTCCGAGCTGGCTCAAAAAGTTTTAAATGGTTCTGTGTTAGGAATAGATAATTCTAAAGAAATGATTGCATTAGCAAAAAAACTTTTTCCCCCGGATAAATTTAAGAATTTATGTTTTCAATTGGGGGCAGCCCAACAGTTAGAGTTTACTGAACAATTTGATGTAATATTCTCAAATGCAGCACTTCACTGGGTTAAAGATCATCAACCCATTTTAAGTGGAATAAGTAGAGTGCTTAAGAAAGATGGTAAAATTCTACTGCAAATGGGTGGTAAAGGTAATGCATCTAATATTATAAGTGTCTTAGATGAACTAATAATTAGTGATAAATGGAAAGAATATTTTACCAACTTTTCTTTTCCGTATGGATTTCATAGCGATAAAGAGTATGAAAATTGGCTATTAAATTGTGACTTAAAGTTAAATCGTATCGAACTAATATCAAAAGATATGGTACATGAAGGACGAGAAGGATTTTCTTCCTGGATTCGTACAACTTGGTTACCTTATACAGAAAGAGTAGCTATTGATTTACGAAATGAGTTTATTGAAGAAATTGTAAGTAACTATGTACATGAAAACCCAATTGATAGTGAAGGGTTAATACATATAAAAATGATAAGATTGGAAGTAGAAGCGTACAAATAAGTATAAAGTACAATTTTAATTATAATCCTCCCCCTTCTTAGATTAGGGTTATCAATGACTTAGATTGATAACCCTAACTTTTTTAAATAAATGAAGCAAAAAGACTAACCACGGAGACGATCCCCTCGGTTTTGAAAATTGAGAAATTTCTGCTAGAACTTGGTCGTGGACTTATGTTTGTGGGTTCTCAGCAGAGAATAACTTTAGGAAATATACATTATTATGTAGATATGGTTTTTTTAAATAAAATACTTAAGGCATATGTACTGATTGATCTTAAAATGGGAAGTCTCAAGCCTGAAAACATTGGACAAATGAACATGTATGTCAATTATTATGCCAATGAGGTGAATGATGAAGGGGATGAAAAACCGATTGGGATAATCCTCTGTGCAGATACTTCTGAGATAGTTGCAGAATATGCTTTAGGGGGATTAGAAAATCAGATATTTGCTTCAAATATGTATACTACATTCCTAATAAGGATGAGCAAATTAAACAGGTTCAAGATGTTATCAAAGATTTGGATGATATAAAAAAATGAAAATTATTAGTATAGGAAGTATTGGGGGAACCGAAAAGTAGCACAAGATAAATATAAATTGATGATCCGTTCAAAAGAGGAATTAGTTGTTATCATCACAGAATTAATGAATAAATTGACTGATAAAGAACGGTTAGAGTTTGTTTCAAAGTGGATATGTCCGCAAGTTGCACTTGAAGAAGCTGGTGAAAGCGATAGCCGTAGTTTTATACAAAAAGTCGAATCTTTTTGTGAAGACTGCTTGGATAGAAAATATTTTGTTGAGCCTGACTATGACAGATATCATGACGATTACGATTACGATGAGGAGACGGATAGTTATAGTGAAAGCGAATGGGCAAATCAGTTTTCAACACTTCTAAAATTTTCGCTGATGTATTCTAGGAACAAAAATTATGATATTGCATATAAGGCTTTTGACAGGTTGAAGAGCTGCATTCACGAAGCGGAGTTTGATGAAGAAATCTTCGGAACTGAAAACCCAATGGACTATATAGAGATTGATTGGGATGAAGTATTTGAAGAATATTACATTTCTATGAAGAATCAGATATCAGATAAAATGCAAGTTGTATCCAAAGCAGTTGAAGTCTGGCTGGATTTTGGAGAGATATGCACCGAGGTTATCTTGAAGAATTTTAATGACATTACGTATATTGAAGAATCAATCAGAATAACTATTGCTGACAATTCGAATTGTTGGGCTATACAACACATGTTATATTTATGTCAGATGAGATGAATATTGAAGTTATTGATATAAAGACACAAAATTTTACTTTTAGGGAGAGCAGGTAAATATAATATGGGTAAAAATAGGAAATCTAAAAAAGATAAATGCAATAATGCTGAAGTATGGACAGAAGAACAATATGAAGAATATATGAAAGAGATATATGGAATGGATTTTATAGCTGGGTTTACTGAAAAATGGTGTACCTTACGGTACATTTAGAGATAAAGACGATGAGAATGACGAATTAATAATTCGGGATATTTCAATTGATTCTGATGATGAGTTACCATTTTGATTTTGGGAGGTAAGTGTAGTGATAGAACCATCAAAAGTGAAAGAAGCATTTAATGGAATCGAAGCAGAGAATTATGCCTTCAGGGCATATTTGAAAAATCATGCGAATGAG
>JUEF01000146.1 GCA_000802045.1 Peptococcaceae bacterium BICA1-8 | reverse complement strand
CCGTGAATAAAGCCAACCAGTTGCCATTTGGCAATGGTCTCGGCTTGAAGCTTGATTACCTTCTGAAGCAGGAAAAGATATTGGTTCTCAACATCATCAACATCTGGAAAATGTCGTTGCAATGTATAATTGGCCAAGATCCGAAGATCATCAACAGTGCCCCATTCTGAAACAAATTGAAAATTGCCAACTCGTAGATGACTGGCAGCCACGCGGGTCAGAATTGCACCAGGCAGCTTGGTTTCGCGGATTACTGACTCACCGGTTGTCACCACTGCTAGGCTGCGAGTGGTAGCAATACCAAGCCCGTGCATTGCTTCGCTGAGGATGTATTCACGCAGCATCGGTCCAAGTGATGCTCGACCATCGCCCCCACGGGAGTATGGTGTTCTACCTGAACCCTTGAGCTGAATATCAACCCGGTCACCTTGAGGAGTGATCTGCTCGCCAAGCAGCACTGCTCGGCCGTCCCCTAATAAGGCAAAATGACCGAATTGATGCCCGGCGTAAGCCTGAGCAAGAGGCAAAGCGCCTTCAGGAATCTGGTTGCCGGCAAGCACCGCTATGCCATCTTTACTTCGCAGTTCCTGAACGTTCAACCCCAGCGATGCTGCCAACGGAGCATTGAAAATAATCAACTTAGGTGAGCGTACAGGGATTGGCTTGAGGCTGGTAAAAAATGATTTCGGCAGACGAGCATAGCTGTTGTCTAAGTTCCATCCTTTTTCTAGTATTGTTTTTTCCTTTGTCATCGTATCTCCTTTTCCCTCTTTTGTTTTTTAGTGTCTACTTCTGCCAATTTATTATACCCTTTCCATACATGGATGGGGCTATCAAAGCTTTTTTTGAGTACTTTCTGTTGATAATAATGATGTACTATGTTAATATGACTTTAACTTTTAGAAATGGGGTTTTCCTTGTGGCATCAATTAGACTTCGATTCCAAACTTTGAACCGTTAATTTAATACGTTCAAAGGCTCTGCTTTTCTGCAGAGTAAATGGGAATGGTATGTCTATTTTTAAGGGAACCTTTATTATGCGATTATGTAAAAAGGGGACTATTTTGCCCTCTTTTTTGTTAGCATTAAAAATAGAATTTTTTTAATACTTATCCATGAAGATTCATGTTCAGCTTGGATAAGTTTAATAATGTATATCCATTTACTCTAACACAGGCAGAAGTCTGTGTTTTTTCTTATTAAAAAAAGAAGGAAATTAAAAATGAATAAAAATTTAAAGGAAATAGTAATAGGTGTAAATCTTAATAATTAAGAGGATGGTTTTAAATGAAAATAGAAAAGGATGAATGAAATGAGACAGAATGAACATGAAATGGAAGTAGATAAGAAAACAAAATATAAGAAGAACATTATTCTCTTTTTGGGCAGCCAGAGCATTTCGCTCTTTGGATCAGCCTTGGTTCAGCATGCCATTATGTGGTATATCACATTAACCACGCAGTCTGGTGTCATGATGACAATATCTATCATTTGTGGCTTCGTGCCGATCTTTATCCTATCTCCGGTTGCTGGAGTATGGGCTGATCGCTACAATCGGAAAACGTTGATCATTTTGTCGGATTTATTGATTGCCCTATCTACGCTTATATTAGCAATCCTATTTTTAAACGGATATGACGCGCTTTGGCTGCTATTTGTAATGTCGGCTATCCGCGCTATCGGAACAGGCATTCAAACTCCGGCAGTCGGGGCAATTCTACCCCAGCTTGTGCCAGAGGATAAATTGACTTCAGTGAATGCAACAAACGGAACTATTCAAGCCTTAGTAATGCTCGTGTCTCCCATGCTCGGCGGAGCACTTCTTACAATGGCTTCTATCGAAATAATTTTCTTTATAGATGTGATTACTGCTACTATAGCGATCATTACGTTATTTGCATTTTTAGATATTCCGGTGCATGCGAAAGCATTACAAAAGCAAACAACCAGTTATTTCAGTGATATGCAACAAGGCTTAGCTTATATCAAAGACCACAACTTTATTAAGAAGCTTTTTGTGTTTTTAGCATTTTACTTTGTACTGGTTGCACCTGCTGCATTTTTAACACCGCTACAGGTCACGCGCAGCTTCGGTGCCGATGTTTGGCGCTTAACGGCGATAGAAATCACCTTCTCTATAGGTATGATGCTCGGTGGAATCTTCATGGCTTCTTGGGGAGGTTTTAAAAACAAAATCCATACTATGACATTATCGAGTTTTATTATCGGTACCTGTACCTTCGCCCTTGGGATTATTCCTGTTTTCTGGATTTATTTGGTTTTCATGGGTTTAATCGGCGTTGCAATGCCTTTCTTTAATACTCCTTCTACGGTCCTATTACAGGAGAAAGTTGAGGGGGATTATCTAGGAAGAGTATTTGGTGTATTCGTAATGATTGCAACATCGATGATGCCTCTCGGGATGCTTGTATTTGGACCAATATCTGACATTATTAAAATAGAATGGCTGCTTATGGGAACTGGTTTGCTGTTGTTTATTCAAGGATTTTTCTTGCTGGGCAGCAAAGTGTTAATTGAAGCAGGTAAGCCAGTCTCAAAGGAAGAGCGTAATTAGCTACTAAAAAATATTAATTAAAAGTACCGCTTTGGGGTTCTAGGGGCGGTACTTTTTTACGCATTTACTGAAAATCTCAAGATATTAAAAATATGAGTACAAATAGCCGCAAAACGAATAAAATATATCGATAAACAACAAAATACTATTGTGTGGCAATAAATATTGTGCTATACTGCAACTAATATAAGGGGTGTTTCCTACCCGATTGAGGAGGATGATTTTATGTGGAATGGGGAGAAATCTATTAGCCTGAGCAAGTTGTGCATTCTGCTTTTTATGTGTTTGCTAGTCGTTACAGTGGCATTTGCCCCCTGGTTGACGCGCTGGTTTCTGGATTTTTCAAGGGCCGAGCTAAAAGGGACTGAGCCCTTTTTTCTTGCCACCATCTATGCGGGGTTTGTTCCTGCGGCGTACCTTCTCTATAGTTTGTTACGTCTGCTCCGCCGGATTGAGGCAGAGCAAGTGTTCACAACTGAGAATGTAGAACGCCTGAGACTAATTTCCTGGAGTTGTTTTGCGGGAGCGGGCATTTCCTTTGTTTCTGTATTTTACTATTTCCCATGGGTGTTTGTGGCCGTGGCTGCCGCCTTCATGGGCCTGATTGTGCGTGTTGTGAAAAATATGGTAGCTCAAGCAGTGGCGCTTCAGAACGAGGTCGATTATACCGTATAAAGGAGGGGGAACGGTATGCCAATCATAGTGAATTTGGATGTGATGATGGCTAAGAGGAAAATGTCCTCCGGTGAACTGGCCGAAAAGGTTGGCATCAGTCAGGCCAATCTCTCCATCCTTAAGACCGGCAAGGCTAAAGCGATGCGGTTCTCTACAATGGAGGCCATCTGCAAAGCTCTGGACTGCCAGCCTGGAGACATACTGGAGTATAGAGAACAAGACTAAGCATAAAGGAGAAAAGTCATATGAACGAGTGTAATCTGGACAAAAATTGCTCAACTTTGGCTACAGAACAAGCAATATTAGCCACCTCTGGAGCATCATCCTTATGGGGAGCACCCCTGCAGCGACCTGCAAAAGAACTCTTTGAAGCAGACCGCAAGGATGGTATTTTCGCTCTGTTTGCTTTTATACTGGGATTTTACTTCGCGCGATGGGTGCTGTTTTCCTGGCAGGGCTGGGGTGTAACGTTGTTTACCCTTGGCTATTGCGGTGCAGTAACCTTGTATCTTCAGAAAAAAGGGGTACATATTCCACGGGCCAGCTGGTTCTGGCTGACAGCGGTGGTGCTTACCGGAATAAGCTTCGCGCTTTGGACAAACAACGGATTAGAGCCATGGCGCAGCCTGTTTTTATTCTGCAGCGCTGTATACTGGGTTATATGCGCCACTGGTCTGCCTATACTTGGTAAAACCAGCAATTGGATTGGACTAGACGTCTTTAACGGCCTGTTTGTGATTCCTTTCGGAAATTTTGGCTGTCAGTATAAAAGCCTTGCTTTTCTTGGGAACAACAAAAAAGCGGAGGGAAGGCAAATCTTTTCCATAGCGCTAGGTCTGCTTCTGACCTTCATAGTGGGGGCCATAATTTTACCCCTGCTAATGGAGGCGGACAGTGGAGGGTTTTCAAAAATTACAAACGGAGTTTTGACTTACCTCCATGGGTTGAGTAGTGAGGTTTTTGAATTTTTCATTAATGGTATTCTTGCCATTCCAATAGCAGCCTATCTCTTTGGCCTTGTAGCAGGCAGTGCCCATAAAAGAGGCAGCGCTATATTTAAAAAGGATAGTACATTAAAGGCCATTTCAGTCCTTCGGGTACTACCCACTGCTACCATTTACACCCTGTTGGGTTTGTTATGCAGTCTGTATGTAGTATTCATCGGCAGTCAGCTGCCGTATTTTTTCTCCGCCTTTGTTGGGGAGCGACCGGAGGGTTGGCAGGTTTATTCTCAATATGCCCGCAGCGGATTTTTTGAGCTGTGTCGTATTGCGGCCATTAATCTGTCTGTGTTGACGGTAGCAAATCTACTGAGTCAAAAGCTGCGCAGGGACAGTCTTGCTCTGAAGATGCTTAACTCTTTATTGGCACTACTCACTTTAGTACTTATTGCCACAGCCTTAAGCAAAATGGCTATGTATATTGGTGTTTATGGACTATCGGTCCGTCGGCTGCTCCCCTGTTTGTTTATGGTCTTGCTGGCGGTCATATGCGGTGGTGTGGTAGCGCTGCAAAAATGGCAATTCTCCATTGTACGGTTGGCTGTTGGTGTGGGCGTAGTGATGCTCTGTACGCTCTGCCTATTGGATTCGGACAGTCTTGTTGCCCGCTACAACGCAGACCGCTATCTTTCTGGAACGCTTAGCAGCTTTGATGTAGCAATTTTATATCGGTCAGGGCCAGCCGGAGTTGATCCTGCGCTAGAGGTATATGCGCAAACCAATGATCAAGTTTTGCAGGCTGAGCTGAAGGACTATCTTCTTGTCCAGCAGCAGCAAACCGCACAATCTCTTGGACAGCCAGAGGATAATTTACAGAAGGCACGTGCCCGGCAAAAAACCGCGGAGTTTGCTGCGCTAAAGCTGGTTGAATAGTTCTGAAGTTAAATTGGGGAGTTTATAAGATGGACAAAAATCAATTAAAAAAAATTTTATTAGATATATTATTCGGTTTAGGCTTCATTTTAATAATTAGTCCAATAGTTTTATATTGGGTTATCCATGGTGATTATGAAAGATATATTTGGATTATAAATGGGACATACCCATTTAGCAATTTTGGTGGAGGACCCTTTCAATTATTTTTGTATTTGATCTTATTTTTAGTTGGAGTAGGTATGGTTTTTATTTCACGCTTTTTAAAATCACAACACCACCAATAATTAGTAATCCACCAAAGCTTTGAAAGGTTGTTAATTTTTCGCCTATAAATACAAAGGCCAGAACCACTGTTACAAAAGGTTCAAACGTGCTAACTATAGAAGCATTGGTGGGGCCGATCAGGGATACCCCTACCCAAAATAATCCTATGGCAATAACAGTTGAAAATATTGCAATTATTGCCATCCAAACGTAGGCGGTGTTTTGTTCGGGCAAGATGATATTTTGGCTCAATAAGCCAAAAATCAGATATGCCACTGCTGTAGAAGTAATAACTATAGCAGCTCCTTGTATAGGTTTCATTCCTCTAATTACTTTATCACCTGCTACAATATAGAATGTATATGCAAAAGCAGAGCCTAAACCTGCCAGAATTCCTAAATAATTAGTAATTGCAAAGGATGAACCTAGTACAAACAACAGTCCCACAAAAGATACAACTAGGGCAACTGCTTTATTCCAAGTAAAGAAATCCCTTTTCAACAATATTAATACTAAATAGACTAAAAGGGGATGTAAATACAATAGGATACCTGCTAGTGATGCTGAAGCTAACTTTACACAATTAAAATACAAAACTGAAACTAGACCATAACCTAATGTGCCAACAAATACTAATTTCCAAAGGGTTTTTTTTTCGACGGGTACATATTCTTTTTTCAACCATATGTAAAGCCATAGAATCACAGCGGCTATGCAAAATCTAAAGACTAATACAGTAGTTATATTCAGATCATAACTATATGCCTTTTTTGCAAATATAGCCATCGAACCGAAACCTGCTGCAGAGATTAGTGTTAATAAAAATCCCAGTTTTTCTTTTCCCATCATTTTAATCTCCTGTCTTTCATGATAATATAAATATACAATAAATCTCTATAACTTCTATATATTATTTTTTGTTTTTATAAAGTATAGTTAATTTTACTCTTATTAATTTAGCAGGATGGTTAAATATATAGCTATTTAATAACACTACTATATATGATAGTAGTGTTATTTGCTTTGAAAAGATTATTGATTTAAAAAAGTAAAGCAAGAGTTTGGTGAATGGTTTTTCCGATAAAGGGGGACTTTTTGGTGTACAAATACTTATTTTATTCATTGGCAGTATTGCCTAAAACAATAAGAAAAAAGATTTCTAAGCGTTTAGCACGATATTTTATCCAAAAATATTCAGTTATTGAGGTAAAAGGATTAGAAAATATACCTAAAGAAGAAAATATAATTTTTATAGCTAATCATCTATCTAATGCTGACGGGTTGATAATGCAATATGTTTTAGAAAAGGTAAAAGAGGTAGTTTTTTTAGCTGGTGTTAAACTTCAGGATGAGTTGATAACCAGTTTAATACTTGAACTAGTTCCCCATATTAAAATTCATCCCAATAAACCTGATAGAAAGGCTTTGCGAGAAGCAATTGAAGTAGTAAAGAATGGAAACCCTCTATTTGTTTTCCCGGAAGGAACAAGGAGTAGAACGGGTGAATTGCTAAAAGGTCACTCAGGTGTGGTGTTAATAGCAAGAAATACTAATTCTTTGATAGTGCCTGTAGCCATTTGGGGTACAGAAAAACTGTTACCTATCAATGCTGAAGGAAAAATGAGTAAGGAATGGTTTATGAGAGCAGATGTCTACATAAAGATTGGAAAACCCTTTTCTCTGACAAGTTTATCTGAAGAAGGGGAAATAATTGACTCAATGATGCTTAGGATAGCTCAATTACTACCAGAAAAGTATAAGGGTTATTATAAATAGATTTTGTTTAACAAATTATTAAAAAACTATATAATTATAAAGCAGTATGCTATAGACAGTATAAAGAACTTTTTTAATTAAAAGGGTGTTGAGATGATAATAAAGAGGTTGAGGTTAAATTTAAAACAGAAAGTAATAATTATTAGCATTGTATGCTCCTTATTACCGCTAACGGTATTAGGTATAATTAACTTTTATAATATTCATAATTTGTTGGTAGAAAAGGCTGCAGCTAAATACCTCTCCTTGGGCAAACTGGCAGAGAGTAAGGTTAAAGATTATTTTGCAAGGGTTAATGAAGATTTGTATTATCTAGCTAATATGCAGGATACCAAATTACTTTTTCAAGACAGCTCTAAAAAATATTATGTTAAAAATAATTTATTGCATTTTGCATTTAAGAACTCAAAGTATGAGCTAATCACCATCCTAGACCTAACCGGGCAGGAGATAGTTAAAATCTCTAATGATAAATATCCTAAAATTGTAGCAAATAAGGATTTGAAGAATCTTGCTGCTAGTAGTAAGTTTGCTTGGATAAAGGAAGCTGAACCCTTTGTCAGCCTGATATCTCCTTTTGAATTTGAGGAAACCGCTATAAATGGAGAAGTAATAATAAGAACTAGAATAAAGCTTGTGATAAGTATAACTAATATTTACGGAGAAGAGAGTGGTTATTTAGTATTGGATGTTAAAGTAAATCCATTAATAAAGGAATTTTATGAATTGCAACAGAAGTATCCGAACCTTTATATAGTAAGTGAAGATGGAAACTTACTATTTCACCCGGAAATTGAGGTATCAAAAGATGGTAGTATTAAAGGACAAGCATCTTTAACCTTGAATAATGAAATACCTATAGCAAAAGAGAGCCTTTTGAACACCGGAGAATACACAACTTTAACTACTAAAGAAACAATCATTGCATCTTATCCCTTTACTGTAAGCAATTTAAATGATAGAAAATTATCTTTTATAATGAGTGTTAATAGATTAGCTTTCTTACAGCCCTTAAAAGATTTTTATGTGCAATTTGTTTTTGCGGGTTTATGTTTGGCTTTCCTTTTAACAGTAGTAAGCTATTATTTATCACGAAAAATTACTAGCCCATTGGTTAAATTATCAGAAGCAATAGATAGAGTAGCAGTTGGTAATTTCAGAGAAAGAATAGAAGAAAATACTAAAGATGATGAAATAGAAAACTTAATTGTTCACTTTAATCAAATGATAGACAAATTGAATATTTTATATGAAAATCTTGAGGAAAAAGTGAAGGAGCGGACAAAAAAACTGGCAGATGCTAATCAAGAAATGACTCGTTTAGCTATTACTGATCCTTTAACAGGTTTATATAATAGACACTTCTTTCAGGCGTATATTGATCAACAAGTAGAAGTTTGTAAAAGGTATAATAAAAAACTTACAATAATAATTGCTGATGTTGATGATTTCAAACAAATAAACGACAAATTTGGTCACAACACAGGAGATCAAGTTCTTCAGGTTATTGCCCATCTTTTAAAGGAAAGTGTAAGAGCAAGTGATATTATTATTCGTTATGGTGGCGATGAATTTTTAATTATTCTGATGGATAATTCCTCTGATGGAGATGTAAAATGGCAAAAAAGGTTCCAACTATTACTAGAGGAATGGAACACAAATAATAGTAATTATTTTAACCAGGATATTTCCTTAAGTTTTGGGTTTAGCCAATTTACAGGC
>JUEF01000145.1 GCA_000802045.1 Peptococcaceae bacterium BICA1-8 | reverse complement strand
TTTGCCCATTCAATGGGATCTTGCCCATTTAATGTTTTCAGGAGTTCGTCATAGGTACCAAGCTTTTCAACAATTTTCGAAGAGTGCTTCCCGTTTTTATATGTAGATTTTATGACATAAAGTGATGCTGAATTTTTAGATTTTGAAATTTTTAATCTCATAGCGAATACCTCCAGTCCTATATATTATGACATAGTACACAAAAGTACTCAATAGATAATTGAAAAAACTTGACATTTTTTCAATAAAAAAAGCCCTGTTTTCAAGGCCTTCAAAGATTTCGATTTATATGCAAGTGTCAAAGACCCGAGTTTAATATAATTTCGTCTAAAAGCAGTTGACATGTATAAATACATAGTATACAGTGTATATAGACGAAGAATATTCAGAATTCTAATAACACTCTAAAAATAATTAATGATTGATATTAGATTATTAATTGTTTCTACTTTAAATTGATGTGTAAATATATTGAAATGGTATTAAAAAGGGTTATTTTTATACTAGGAGGTTAGTAATAATAATGAAGACACTTCAACTGGTTGAGCCAGAACATTTTAAAATAGTACAGATGGAAGTTCCTCAGTTAAGCAAAGACGAAATATTAATAAAAGTTCATTATGTTGGTATCTGTGGTAGTGATATACATATTTTTCATGGGAAAAATCCCCGAGTGAAATATCCAATTATTTTAGGTCACGAATTTTTTGGTGAAATTGCTGAAATTAGTAAAAATACTTGTACCGAATTAAAGGTGGGAGATTTAGTCACTGTTAATCCAGTAATTTCATGCGGTACATGCGAACCTTGTCAAAATAATAGACGAAATGTATGCAGAAAATTTGGTTTGTATGGTATTGATATTGATGGCGGTTTTTCTGAATATATGAAAGTGGGGATTAACCATGTTATCAAATTGCCTGCTGGATTAACTAGTGATTTATCAGCATTAGCAGAACCGTTTGCTGTTGGAGTACATGCAGTTAATAGATCTGGTATAAAAGTGGGAAGCAAGGTGCTAATTTTAGGGGGAGGTCCTATCGGCTTAATTGTAGCTTTTGCTGCTAAAGCAGCTGGTGCTGGTTTGATCATAATTAGTGAAGTTGTGGATTACAGACTGGAAATCGCAAAAAGTATAGGTTTCACTACTATAGATAGCAAAACTACTGATCTTAGGAAGGTTGTAAATGAATTAACTGATAGTAACGGAATGGATATTGTTTTTGAGGCAGCAGCTGCATCAGGAACATCATTAAATATGACATCCTATCTTAAACCTAGTGGAACGGCTGTAATGGTTGGTTTGCACAGGGAACCTGTATTAGCAGATTTTCGGGATGTTAATTTAAGAGAAATAAATATTATTGGTACCATGTTATATTCGGAAGAGGATTTCAAAGCTGCTGTCAAGATGCTTTCACAGATTGAAAACCTTAATAAACTTATAAGTCATCGGTTTTCCTTGGAAGAATATAATGAAGCTTTTAAAACAATAATGCAAGATAAAGCGGCAATGAAAGTTCTAGTTACACCTGGAAAATAAATATTTTAACTTACAGAGTTAAGATATATATAAATAGCTTCAAGCAGGGTAGTAATTTTATTTTTGAGAAACAAACCTAAGAAAGGAGTGATATTTTAATCTGGCTAAAAATAATTTACTGGATGAATGTTTATGAACTAACCTAATTTTGGAAAAGAGGGTGATGGTGTGAAAAAAATTAGTCTGGTTGTTTTAGTGCTGTTTTTAATAAGTCTTCTAATTGCAGGTTGTGGTGGAGCCAAGCCTGAGACATCTACAGAGCCAGCAAAGGAAGCTGCCAAGGCTCCTGAAAAGAAATATGTAATGAAGTTTGCTCATTCTGAACCCCCAGGACCACAAGGCCCCTATACTTATTATTCAAATAAGTTTATTGAGGAAGTAAACAAAAGAACAAACGGCCAAGTTGAAGTTCAGTTATACCCTGGTGGACAATTAGGTGGAGAACAACGGGTTATCCAGGATGTACAGAACAATATTGTTCAAAGTACAATAGTTGCGGTTAACAATGTTACAGTTTTTAGCCCATCTATGGGAGCTTTTGACCTCCCTTATATGTTTACTAGTGTTGCAGACTTTGATAAGGTAATTGGGAATAACAGAGATTTGTTAGATAAAAAACTTGTTGATGAAGCTGGACTCATATCTCTTTCCTGGACACAACAGGACTTTAGAGTATTAAATACCTCAAAAGGACCAGTTAAGACAATTAATGACTTAAAAGGTTTGAAAATTAGGGTACCCCAAAATCCTCTTCAAATCGCCGCTTTTAAATCTTGGGACTGTGAACCTGCGCCTATAGATTGGGCTGAAACCTTTGCTGCTGTTCAACAAAAAGTTGTTGACGGGCAAGAAAATCCATATGTCAGTATATACGCTAATAAGTTCCACGAGATTACTAAATATACTACAGAAATTCATTATAAGTTATGGGTAGGACCCATGGTTGTTAATAAAGAATGGTTCGAGGATTTACCTGCAGATCTTCAAAAGGCTATTCTTGAAGCAGGCCTGGCAGCTGAAAAAGACAGCAATGAATTCATGGCCAAATTAACAGCAGATTCAAAAGATCTATTAGTAAAAGCAGGCATTGAGGTATACGGAGCCCCTGATGATGAGCCTGTTTGGGCTGAAAAGGCAATGAGTGTTTGGCCTCAGTTTTATGATAAAATTGGTGACCCGGTAGTATTAGATAGCTTCATGAAGACATTGGGTAGGGAAAAACCTAAGTCATAATTAATCAAAACTTAACATAAAGTTGACACATATTAATGTGTCAACTTTATGTTAAGAACTGAAAGAGGGAAGAAAATGAGAAAAAAACTCCTATGGCTTTATAATAACTTTGAACAGGTTCTTTGTGGTTTGTTATTAACTTTCTTAATGTCACTTCTATTTACTCAGGTTATTTCAAGATACTTTTTTAGCAGGTCATTTGCTTGGGCTACAGAGTTATCTACTTTTACCTTTCTTTTTCTTGTCTATGTAGCAGCCAGTTTAGGCGCTCAAAAGGGTATCCATATTCGGGTAACCGTTCAATTGCAGTTATTACCGGAAAAAGTCAGAAATGCAACACTCTTTTTTACAGATTTAATTTGGATAGTATTTAATTGCTTTGTGATTTACCAAGGGTTTATTCTTGTCGGTGTTAGAATGGTTCAACGTCCCCTTATTTCAGCTGTTATGATGTGGGATATGAGGTATATATTTCTAATCATTCCTTTAACCTTTTTATTACAAACCTTTCGAATAATAGAATTATGGTATAAAAGATTCAAAAACATTGACGTAAAGGAGGCTGACATCTGTGCCTCTTGAATATTTAGTTTGGCTCGTTTTATTTGTGCTACTTCTATTAGGAACGCCAGTTTTTGTAGCTATTGGGGTAGCTACAGTAGCAGTTTTAGTTCAAAGCAATATTCCTTTAACTATAATTCCTCTGGATTTGTATAAAGTTTCAGAAATGTTTCCCCTTTTAGCAGTACCAGCTTTCGTGTTAGCGGGAGCCTTCATGGAAAAGGGTGGCATGGCTGGTCAGATAGTAGAAGTAGCATCTATGTTCGTTGGACGTATTAGAGGTGGCCTTGGGATTGTCACAATTCTAGGATGTATGTTTTTTGCTGCGATGATCGGTTCTGGGCCTGGTACTGTTGCCGCAATGGGCAGTTTAATGATTCCATCAATGATTAGAAAAGGCTATAAACCGGAGTATGCTGCGGGTGTATCAGCTACTGGCGGAACATTGGGAATATTAATTCCACCATCTAATCCTATGATTATTTATGGAGTTATTGCTAATCTTTCAGTATCCAGTTTGTTTATGGCAGGATTTGTGCCTGGATTAATTGTTGGTGCAATGTTAATTTTTACTGCTTACATAATGGCCCGCAGGGCAGGCTATCAAGGCACTAGCGAAATTTATAATACAGCGGAGAAATTAGCAATAATGAAGAGAAGCGTTTGGTCCCTTATGGCACCCGTAATAATATTGGGTGTAATTTATTTAGGAATTTGTACTCCTGTGGAGGCTTCAACTATTGCTGTTTTTTATTCCTTGTTTGTGGGGGTTGTAATAACTAAAAAACTTAAGTGGGATGAAATATGGGATAGTATAAAAATTACCAATGCTACAATAGCTATTCTCTCTATAGTAGTGGGTGTATCTTTACTTTTTGGAAGATTTTTAACAATGTATCAAGTCCCTCAAAAACTTGCTCAGGTTATGTTAGGTTTTAGTAGTAATCCGTTTATAATTTTATCTCTAATTGTATTGCTATTATTCTTTTTAGGAATGTTTATGGAGACATTAGCAACAATTGTTATTCTTGCTCCTATTTTGTTGCCTGTAGTAATTCAGGTAGGTATAGATCCTTATTTCTTCGGAATTATTTGGGTTATGACTAATGAGGTAGCGATGCTTACCCCACCCCTCGGTGTAAATCTCTTTATTGCTATGAGTATATCTGGTCTTTCTCTTGAAAGGGTAGCAATAGGTGCATTTCCTTTCATGATGGGCATCATTGTAATAATATTCATATTTATGGCATTTCCAGAAATTGTTTTGTTCCTACCGAGATTGTTAGGACAAATGTGATGTATTTTAATTTTAGCTAAATAAATGGAGGACTTGTTATGATTATTCAATCCTTATTTTGCCTCAAAGGAGAAAAGGCTCTTATTACAGGCGGCGCCTCGGGAATAGGTCTTAGCACTGCCAAATTATTTGCTAGTGCAGGGGCAGATATAGTCATTGCAGATAAAAATCTTAAGGGTGCTATTAAAGCAGCTGATGAGATAAAGAAAATGGGTGTCAAGTCATATGCCGTTGAATTAGATGTTGCGGATGCTGTTTCTGTAGAAGCAATGGTAAATAAAGCAGTTTCTGAGTTTGACACTATTGATATCTTGGTCAATAGTGCGGGGATTAATATTAGGGTTCCTGCAGAAAATTTAAGTGAGAAAGATTGGGATGCAGTTATTGATATTAATCTAAAGGGTACTTTTTTATGTTCACAATATATAGGTAGAGTAATGATTAAACAAAAGAAAGGAAATATTATTAATCTTGCTTCTATGTCTGGAATGATAGTTAATAAGGACCGGACAATATCAGCGTATACATCCTCAAAAGGAGGGGTTATCATGCTGACTAAATCCTTGGCTGTAGAATGGGCAAAACACAATATACGGGTCAATGCTCTAGCACCAGGTTACATCATCACACCTATTAATCCTTGGATGAATGATCCTGTTATATGTAAACCAACCTTAGATTTAATACCAATGCAGCGTTTTGCCGAAATTTCCGAGATTGCACCTTCCGCTCTATTTCTTGCTTCTAAAGCTTCAAGTTATATTACGGGTTCTGTTCTTACCATTGATGGAGGTTATACTGTTTTTTAGCAGCTAGTTGCAGCCTAAGGATAACTATAAGCAAGTGGGGGTGTTCAAAATGCTTATTAATGGAAAAAGGTATACTAAAGAACAATTGGTGAAAATTATTGATTATACCATTTTAAATTCTAATGTAACGGAAAAGGATATAAAAAGGACATGTGGTATTGCAAGGAAATATGGATTTAGGGGTGTCCATCCTAATCCAATATGGGTTTCATTGGTACTTCAAGAACTTGAGGGAACAGAAATTGAGACCGGGCTTGTCGTGAGTTTTCCCTTTGGAGCAGATCCAACGTCATTTAAGAAAAACGAAGCCCAAGAACTGGTGCAGATCCTCAATGGTAGACCAGGTTGTATTGATGTGGTTACCAATATCGGAGCCTTAAAGGATGAAAAATATAGTTTGTATACTGAAGACATAGCTGAAGTAGTTAAAGTAGGACATAACTCAGCATTAGAAGTGAAAGCTATTATAGAAACAGCTATGTTAACTGATGGGGAAATAACTATAGCCTGTGAGTGTGCAGTTGAGGCCGGAGTGGATTTTGTGAAAACCTCAACAGGAAGGGGAGGCATTCCTCAGATAAGAGACATAATATTAATGCGTAAGGTTTTACCCCCTAGTATTGGTATTAAATATTCCGGATTTGGAGATAATAATGCAACGGAAACTTTGATAATGGCTATTGCTGCAGGGGCAAAAAGATTTGGAACCGCAATAGCTCCTAAGATTATTGATGAGATAATAGACAATTATGGCAATTTAACAATAAATTAATTTTAATAACATTATTTGTGTATTTAACCAAATTATCAATTTAAGAAGAATGGGGTAGTTCCAAATTACTCCTTCTTCTTTCCCCCTTTTTTTATAATTTAAATAAATAAAGGCGGTAGTTTGGATTTAATTATTTTATAAGCGCAAATACTGTGTATACTATGTATAAACAAATGCGTTAAGTATTTGTGTTTATCTACTTTACAAAGAGGAAGGAGAAAGGGTTAATATGAAGGGATGTATAGTAGTAGGTGAGCAAACCCGTTTTGGACCTATCCCGATAAAAGGTGAGCTAACCAAAACACTACCACAAGCTAGAGAAGCGGGTTTTAAATACGTGGAACTAAATATCAAAAATCCATTTACCTTTAAGAAGGGAGAATTAAAGAAATTGCTTGACAAGAATAATCTTAAGGCAGTAGCTTTAGCGTCTGGATACCCTTACTTTATGGAAAATGTAAGCTTTACCGATGAACGGGGTGAGGCTAGAAATATCGCAATAAAAAGGGTATCTGAGTATATTGAGTTGGCAAATATACTGGAAAGTCAAGTTATAATAGGCTCAATCCGTGGGGAAGCTCCAAAAAATATAGAAATAGAGACCTCATATCAAAGATTTTTAGAAGCCCTTGATAAATGCTTGGATAAAGCACGGCAAGAAGGTGTGAATTTAGCCTTAGAGCCGGTAAATAGATATGAAATGAATTTAATTAATACTGTTTCTCAGGGTCTAGAGGTAATAAATATTCTAAACCATCCAAATCTTAAATTATTAGTCGATACGTTCCATATGAATATTGAAGAACCATCAATTTATGCAAGTATTAGGGCGGCAAAAGATTATATTACCCATGTACATATTGCAGATAGTAATAGATGGCCCATGGGTTGCGGACATCTTGATTTTGTAAAAATAATGGAGTTGTTTAGGGAGATTAACTATACCGGTGCACTTTCAGCAGAACTGTTGCCAATGCCTAATTCTCAAGAAGCGGTAAGAATGATTGCGGAATTTTTTAATAATCAAGGATTATAGGGAGGGTTTATATTGTACAGGCAAGCTGAGCTTAAAATTTTAGAAGAGAAAGCTAAACTAGTAAGAAGGTATATCATTAAAATGATTGCTAATGCTAAATCCGGACATCCGGGTGGTTCTTTGTCGGCAGTTGAGGTAGTAACAGCCCTCTATTATAAAATTATGAATATTGATCCGCATAATCCGGAGTGGGAAGACAGAGACCGGTTTATCTTATCCAAAGGTCATGCCTGTCCTGTTATCTATGCAGTTTTAGCAGACCTAAAATATTTTAGTATTAACGATTTGAAAGAACTACGAAAGATAGGAAAACTATTACAGGGACACCCCAGTATAAAAACACCTGGTATTGATATGGCTACTGGTTCCTTAGGGCAAGGACTTTCTATAGCTAATGGTATGGCCTTGGGCGGAAAAATCAATGGTAAGACTTATCAAGTATATGCATTGCTAGGTGATGGAGAATTGCAAGAAGGTCAAATTTGGGAAGCAGTCATGAGCGCTTACCACAATAAGTTAGATAATTTGACTGTATTTGTTGATTATAACAAACTTCAATTAGATGGAAGCTGTGTTTCCCTGAAATCTTTCAGTGGATTAGGAGAAAAATGGAGAGCATTCGGGTGGAGTGTAATTGAAATTGATGGACATAATTTTGAGCAAATATTGTCAGCTATTACTATAGCAAAAAGTACTAAGAATATACCAACTGTAATAATTGCTAATACCATAAAGGGTAAAGGCGTAAGTTTTATGGAAAATGAAGTTGCTTGGCATGGTGGTGCAACGGACGATAATCAGCTTAGCATAGCATTAAATGAAATAGGTGGTGAGGATGCATGGGTATGAATATCTCTACAAAACAGGCGTATGGTAAAGCATTATTAAGTTTAGGAAGTCAAAATATAAAAATAATTGTACTCGATGCTGATTTAGCAAAAGCTACATGTACACTGGAGTTTGGTGAAACTTTTCCAGATAGGTTTTTTAATATGGGAATAGCTGAACAGGATTTATTTGCAACAGCGGCCGGACTTTCTACATGCGGGTTGATACCTTTTGCCACTACCTTTGCAATGTTTTCTGCTGGTAGGGCCTATGACCAAATTAGAAATAGTATTGCCTATCCTAATCTGAATGTTAAGATAGTAGGCGTACATGGTGGAATTAGTACAGGACCTGATGGCGCTTCTCATCAGTGTATTGAAGACTTTTCTCTTATGAGGACAATTCCAAATATGGTAGTTGTCTCACCAACTGACCCTCTTGAGACAGCAAAAGCGGTATATGCAATTGCAAAATACGAAGGACCGGTCTATCTTAGATTAACTCGAGATCCTATGCCTAATATAACTAGAGAAGACAAAGATTTTATTATCGGGAAAGCTGATAGATTATTTGACGGAAAAGACTTGACCATATTTGCTACCGGGGTTATGGTGCATAAAGCCTTAAAAGTACGTGAACTATTAAACTTAGAAGGCATTAGTGCAAGGATAGTGAATGTACACACTATTAAGCCCATTGATACGGAGGAAATTTTGCTGGCTGCTAGTGAAACTAATAAAATTGTAACCTTAGAGGATCATAACATTATTGGAGGTTTAGGGAGTGCAGTAAGTGAAGTTGTTACAGATAACTATCCTGTTCCAATTTTAAGAATAGGAGTGAATGATGTGTTTGGCCAATCAGGTACATCTGATGATCTTTTTGAGTACTACGGACTTGGTACTGATTGTATTACCGAATCCATAAAAGAATTTTTAATAAAAAAAGCAGTTCTAAATAAAAAAAATTAATTGTGAGCATTAAAAGGGGATTATATATGAAAAGAATAGCAGTACTTACCAGTGGCGGCGACTCACCAGGAATGAATGCAGCAATTCGTGCGGTTGTCCGTACAGCGATTTACAACAACATTGATATATATGGAGTGAAAAGAGGGTACAGCGGGTTAATCCATGGAGAGTTTATAAAAATGAATTTGGGATCAGTAGCAGATATTATTCAGCGCGGAGGGACTATATTGCATACCTCTCGTTGTCAGGAATTCTATACAGATGAAGGAAGAGAAAAGGCAGTTGCAAAGCTTAGGGCAAATAGAATAGATGGACTAGTTGTAATAGGTGGCGATGGTACATTTCGTGGAGCATTAGAATTAGAAAAAAGACAAATTCCTGTTATTGGTATTCCAGGTACTATCGATAATGATATTGCTTGCACTGATCTAACCATTGGCTTTGATACAACAGTAAATACGGTAGTTGATGCTATAAACAAAATAAGAGATACAGCAACTTCGCTTGAAAGAATCTTTGTTATAGAAGTTATGGGACGTGACTCTGGATTTATTACTTTAGCGGCAGGTTTGGCCGGAGGTGCTGAGTCAATATTAATACCGGAAATACCAGTAGATATAAACACTGTTGTCGATAACATCGAAAGGGGAATAAAAAGAGGTAAACGACATAGTATTATCTTGGTAGCAGAAGGAATCGGTGATGTAAGAACTATAGCACAGAAAATAACTGAACTATCGGGACTGGATACTCGACTTTCTATTTTAGGATATATACAACGTGGTGGTACACCAACAGCTTCTGATAGAATATTGGCTAGCCAGATGGGAGCAGAAGCCGTAAGACTACTATTGTCAGGTAGTAGTGGTAAAATGGTTGGGATAATTGGCAATAAACTTGAAAGCTTCGATATAGAATTGGTTATAACACAAAATAAACAAATTGATAATAATGAATATAATCTGGCTAGAATGCTTTCAATTTAGAAAGTGAAAACTAATTTTCACTAAATGTAAAAGCTTTGTCTAAAGATTACAACAAGGTCTCTACCTTATTTTGGTAAGCTTAGTACATTTTCCTGACTGGCATTGCAAGATAAAGTAAGTGTTATGTCAGAACAGTTTTTTCCCCGAAATTAATAATAATCACCACTCTTCTTTTTAACCTCAATTTAGTTAAGGTGGTTTTGGAATTATGTTAATATCGGGTAACAAAATATTATCACATGCAGATAAAAATGGATATGCTGTAGGAGCTTTTAATGTAAATAACATGGAACAAGTCCAAGCAGTTATTGGAGCTGCTGAAGTAATGAAATTCCCAATATAATCCAAATAACTAAAGGGGCATTAAATTACGTGGGTATCGAATATCTAACTAATATATCTCTTGTAGCTGCAAATAAGACTTTCGTACCAGTAGCTATTCATTTGGACCATGGAACAGACTTTAACACGATATGCTTATGCATTAAAAATGGCTTTACGTCTGTTATGATAGACGCTTCAAGATACGTAATAGATGAAAATATTAGAATCACAAAAAAGATAGTAGAATTGCTCATATTCTGGGCATATCTGTAGAGGCTGAGTTGGGAAGAATAGGCGGGGCTGAGGAAAGCATTATAGTCGATGCGAGTGAGGTATTATATACTGACCCATTAGATGCAGTTAAGTTTGTACAAGAAGCCGAAGTAGATTCTTTAGCTGTAGCTGCTGGAACCGCTCATGGGCAATATAAAGGTGAACCTTTAATAGATTTTGAAAGGATTATTGCTATTAAAAATTTGGTAAATCTGCCATTGGTATTACATGGTTGTTCCTGAGTGCCGGAGACTAGTTTCAAGAAAGCCATTACTCTAGGGATAAGTACGATCAACATTGATACTGATTTTAGAATAGCATTTTTTAATGCTGTAAAGGAACATATTGGGAAAAAGCCAAATGTCTGTGATATTAGATTAATTTTACAATCTGGGAAATAGCAATGGGGAAAGTTGTGGCAGAAAAGATAAGTATGTTTAATTCTAAAGGAATGGCATGGAAGTGAGTAGTTAAAGGGTATGATTCAAAAACTTATTGAATTGGAATTTTTAAGGTGCTGGGAGGTGTAGTAAGATGAGTAAAGTATTAGAAGCCGATCCTAACAAATGTGTGGGTTGTCGCATTTGTGAGCAGTGGTGTAGCATGAGTCATTTTCAAACAGGAAATCCTAAGAAATCCAGGATAACAGTAACCAGAAGTCACGAAGATTACATGGACTATCCTACAGCCTGTCGTCAATGTGCAGATACCCCATGTATAAATGCTTGCCCTCCCAAAATAAGTGGCTTAAGTAAAGATAATAGCACTGGCGCAATCAAAGTTGATGAAGAGAAATGTACTGTCTGTAAAATGTGCATTAAAGC
>JUEF01000144.1 GCA_000802045.1 Peptococcaceae bacterium BICA1-8 | reverse complement strand
AGATTAAGATTTCGCTTCGCTAGATTAAGATTTCGTTTCACTAGATTAAGAATATAAATACGACCATCGACTATGGACTATGGACTATGGTCTATGGTCTATGACCATTGACGTAGTCTTCATTCATTTATTAGTATGTATTTACAAATAAACCTTGGACAATTATACCATAAATTTTAAAAATCTTCTATAGTCAAGCCTTAATTTAATGCTTCCTTTAATAAAAACAGGTTCTCGTGCATAATTGTAAAGTAATCTTTCCCAGCTAAAATATCATCCTTTGTAAGATTGCCCAGAGGATTTAAAACTCTAGTGCTTAATCCCGTTTCATAAGCTAAAACCTCAGCGACCCTGGAACTTACCATAGTTTCAGTAAAAACATATTTTAGATTATGTTCTCTTAAAAGGTTCACTAATTCAGCTAATTTCCTTGGTGTTGGTTCTATATGAGGGTTGATGCCCATAACTGCAATCTGATTGAGACCATATCTATTAGCTAGGTAGCCAAAGGCGGCATGGTTAACAACAAATTCCTTTCTTTTTGTTTCTTTTAATTCTTTCCTATATGTTTCATCTAACTCTTGCAAATCAAGAACAAGTTGATGGGCATTTGCCTCGAAAAACTCCTTATTATGGGAGTCTATCTTTATTATAGCTTCAAGAATATTAATGACTATCTTCTGGCTATTCACAGGATCCAGCCAAATATGCGGGTCATATTCTTCTTGATCATGGGAAGATATTAATTCATCACTATGTTCATGCTCATCTTCTTCATACTGGATTAAATTAAGACCTATACTAGCGTCAACAAGAATGAGCCTTTTATTTTCTAAAATATTTGTAATTTCGATAATCCATTCCTCTAATCCAGCTCCATTATAAATTAATAAGTCGGTTTTTTCTAATTTTACTAAATCACCGGGAGTAGGTTCCCAACTGTGCGGTTCTACACCTGGGGGAATTATACATTGAATATCTAATTTATCACCAACAATTTTTTCTGTAAAAAAATACAAAGGATAACTAGTAGTCTTTACTACTAGTTTGTTTTCGGCTTCGCCTAAAACGCTTAGATTGTTAGTTTTTGTATAGGCAAAAACACTTGCCAATAATAAAAAGAATAGAATTGCTACGACAAACCTCTTCATTTAATTGACCCCCCTATTTAGCTTTAGCTACTACTTCTTCAACACAATAATGATTTACCCCTTCCAAAAAAGATTAGTTCATATATTTTTAGTATAATTATATTAATTATTTCCAGGTGAGTAATTGTTTAAACTTCAAATATACCTTTTTCCAAAAAACATCTAAAAACTTCCCTGGCTTTGCAAAACTTTTTATACTGAAGTATTGAAAGGTTTCCATTGCCATAGTATTGCCACCCTTTAACATCAACCAACTTTAAAGAAGTCAATCCCATATAACCCAAAACATCTTTGAGTGGATATCCTAGAAAAACCCCAATTTCATGAGGAAAAATACATGATTGAAGCTTAGCAATTAATATATCAAGATACAATTCCATATTAAAGCTAAATGGATAACCTAATTGCTGCAAAAACTTCTGAATTGCTTTTTGTGTTAAAACCTCTTCTAGACATGTCTTATGATAAAAAAATAATTGTCGGCGGGAAATATTTGGAAAATCTTTTATTTCAATAAATTCAAACTCACCAAGGCCTTGAAAACAGCGGCGGCATTTATCTAAGCTGCCTAGCTTGACATTCAATATCTCAGCTGGTTTGACACCTAAAATAGTTGGGCTAATCCTGATTAATATCTCTTGAAAATCCTTATCTTTAAAAACCATAAATTTTCCACCTATTAAAGACAATATAATTTTAATATTTACATACCTTAAGCAATTATACTTAGAAAAAATTAGGCTAGTGACTGCTTTCAGAAATCGTGAAGAGATAAGTGCTCAGTGCTCAGGAAAAGAATAAAGGACTATCGACAATAGTCAATAGTCCAACTTAAACTATAATTTTCTGTTGATCGACTGTTGCTACTGCAGATACTTTGCAGCGGGGCGGCATGGAAACCGCACCTACACTGTTTTTTTCTTTTTTGCAAAAGCCAAAATTGCACCTAATGCAATTGATAAAAATGCTGCTGACAACACCCTATATTCTGCCGGCAGTAAAAATGTTATCGTATGGGCAGGAATCCAGAAAATAGGTACGGTTTTTATAATAACAAAAGAAATAAAGTTCTCCCAATCAATACGATCCACTACTTGGGACAACTTAACATTAAGTAAATTAGAAGGCTTACCATTAGCCAAATCTAAATAGGTATCTGTTATTCTGTGAAAAGCCATCATTATCGGCGCAAAAGCAATATTCATGACAGCGCTGGTAAAAAAGGCAAAAACAAATTGTCCCTTTCCAGGCAGCAGCCCTTTTTCTAATGCACTTATTACACCTGAGGCAAAGATATCAAAAATCAGGACAAAGCTCATACCTAAGAAGCCCCATATAACTGCTCTATAAAAAAGCCCAACTGGACTTTTCCAGACATTAGTAATAATCCTTAAGGCTAATAGCTCACCCATACTTGCCAGGATAAATACCTTAATAAACCCCATTAAATAGGGATGGCTTTGAGTCATAGTTACAAAAACTAGATGGGTTTGTGGAACTAATAAAAAAAGAACAATAAGTCCAAGTACCCCCAACCAGATAAAATCCCCTTTTTTCAAGTCAAACACTCCCTCAATGTTAAGTCGAAGACTATAGATAGTGACTAGTTACTAGTTACTAGTTACTGGTTACTGGTAGTACTTGGGTCAACCTCTTGGGTCTCGTACCCATTGAACTAGTGCCCCTTATCAATATGGCTAATGTCCCTTATTAACCTAAGCTTTTAATTATTTACCGTGTGTATCCGTTTGCCCCGAAGGGGCCCGTGGTTAAATACTAGATTTACTAGTCACCAGTCACTAGTAACTTTCTAAGGTAACTGTCATGAGCAAAAGAACGAGTGAGCGAGTTCTTACTCACTCGCCCACTCGCCCACTGACATTCAGCTCATCATAAAGTTAGACTAATTAGTAATTTCAATTCCCTTTTTGATAGCAGCTAGGTTAATTTCTAAAAGTTCAGGTCTTTTGGCTCCTACAACTTCCTGTATAGCCTTTTCAACCTTATTATAATCTGTTAACTTCAGATGGGGTAATAATGCACCTAGGCAAACCATATTGGCAATAGTAGGGTTGCCTAGTTCATTGGCTGCTTCGATAGCTTGAACTTTAATAATGGTAATATCATCTCTTGTTTCATTTAGTTCAACAATGGAAGTGTTTACTACCAGTACACCACCAGTCTTAATCCTATCCAAAAATTTATCATAAGAGGGCTGATTCAGAACAATTCCCCCATCAGCTTTATCGATTACTGGTGAATGAATTTCTTCATCCGAAAGGAGAACAAAGCAGTTAGCAGTACCTCCACGCATTTCTGGTCCATAGGAGGGTATCCAGCAGACCTCTAAATCAGATACCATACCAGAAACGGCAAAAATTTTCCCCATAAACATTACACCCTGACCACCGAAGCCGGCCAGTACTATTTTATCCATCATAGGTTTTTAACCTCCTCTGTTACCTTGAGTTCACCTAGTTTATAAACAGGCATCATATTATCTCTTAACCACTGCAAGCTGTCTTGAGGAGAAAGGCCCCAGTTAGTAGGACAAGTTGACAAAACACTAACAAAAGAAAAGCCTAATCCTGCCTGTTGAACTTGAAAAGCTTTTTTTATAGCCTTTTTTGCCTGTATAATATTTTTAGGTGAGTCTGCAGAAACAGAAGCAACATACACAGCACCATCTAAAGTAGCAATGGTTTTGGGTAAATCTATGGGATGTCCATTAATTACTAAGTCTCTACCATGGGGACTTGTTGAGGTTTTCATCCCTGCCAAGGTAGTAGGTGCCATTTGACCGCCGGTCATTCCGTAAATAGCATTATTAACCATAATTGATGTAATTCTTTCACCACGGGCTGCGGTATGGATAGCATGTTGAGTTCCAATACCTGCTATATCACCATCTCCTTGGTAGGTAAAAACGATCTTATCAGGTAAAGCCCTCTTGATACCAGTACCAATAGCTTGAGCCCGACCATGGGGACCACCTACAAAATCACAGGTGAAAAAATCTTGGCTAAAACCTGCACAACCAACAGGAGAAACACCAATTGTATCTTCAATGATATCTAATTCCTCCAATACTTCCCCGATTAAACGCATGATTATACCATGTGTACAACCAGGGCAAAAGGAGAAAGGAACTTCAGTTAATCCTTTAGGTCTACCAAATACTTTTTCCATAATCTACACCTCCTCTGATGCCAAGTTGAATACTTTTTCCACATTAGCCAAAATTTCATCTTCAGTGGGAAGCATGCCGCCCTGTCTGCGGTACAGATGGACAGGAACTTTGCATTCAACGGCTAACTTAACATCTTCTATCATTTGACCTGTATTTAGTTCAACGGTAACAATACCTTTTACTTTATCTTTATAAGGTATAAATGCTTTTTCCGGGAAAGGCCATAAGCTAATCGGGCGAATTAAACCTAATTTTATGCCTTTTTTACGAGCGTTTAAGACAACGCTTTTGGAAATCCTGCCAGTAGTACCATAACTGACAATTAAATAGTCAGCATCTTCTGCATAAAATTCTTCCCAGCGTTGTTCTTTTTCTTTAATATCCTTATATTTTGCTTCCCATCTCAAATTGTTGGCTTCCCCAATTTCATTGGTCAAGGAGTAGCTAGCAATAATTCTCTTTTTTCTGCCTTTAGCTCCATCCACAATCCAGCTCTTATCAACTTCAGGCGAAGCAGGTTTTTCTTTTAATTCTACTGGTTCCATCATTTGGCCTAAGAAACCGTCAGTCAAGAGTAATACCGGATTTCTGTATTTTTCAGCTAAATCAAAGGCTTCTAGTGTCATATCATAAAGCTCCTGAGATTTGGATGGTGCCAAAACGATTAATCGGTAGTCACCATGGCCGCCGCCTTTGGTGGATTGGAAATAATCCGATTGAGCCGGACCTAAACCACCCAGCCCAGGGCCTGTTCTATTCACGTTTACTAAAACTACAGGTAATTCTGCCGCAGCACAATAGGAAATCCCTTCCTGTTTCAAACTCATACCAGGGCTTGAGGAAGCAGTCATTACTCTAGTACCAGTACAAGCTGCACCATAGCACATATTGATGGCACCAATTTCATCCTCTGCCTGTAATACTGTACCTCCTGCTTTTGGAAGGTATTTAGATAAATATTCTATGATTTCTGTTGAAGGCGTTATTGGGTAACCAAAAAATAATTTGCAGCCAGCTTCGATCGCTGCTTGACCAATAACTTCATTACCTTTCATTAATACTCTCTTACTCATTAAACCCAACTCCTTTCTCCCGTGATCATTTATATACTTCGATAGCTACATCGGGGCAAACAATGGCACATAGGGTACAACCATTACATTTTTCTTCATCGGCCGCAATTACTGTGTAATAACCTTTGGCATTTGCTTTATCACCAATCTTTAGGACTCCTTTTGGACAAGCCTCAATACACAAACGACAGCTTTTACAGTACTCGGGTAAAATCTTTACTTTTGCCATAACTAATCCCCCTTTCTTATAATTAATAGGAGCTTATATTCCATATTAATTTAATAATATAAGTTAAATAATTAATTTCAACAAAATCATTATTTTTTCTAAGGATTATTCTATTTCTTCTGATAGGCCAAACAGGCTAAAGCGATAGAATTCAGCTTACCGATGGCGGTTTCTGCCCTGGAAGTCATAACTATTGGGTTAGTAGCACCCAATACTAATCCTGCCATTTTTGCACCTGCATAATGGACCATTGCTTTACCGCAAGCATTTCCTGTTTCAATATTAGGCATTAAAAAGAGGTCTACTTTTCCGGAAATTTTACTTTCTATTCCCTTATGCAGAGCTGCTTCAGAACTGACTGCTACATCTAGGGCTATAGGTCCTTCCACTACACAAGGAGGGAAAACCCCTTTTTCCCACATTTCTACCAAAGCTTGAGCATCAACTGTTGCCGGCATTTTCGGATTAACCTTTTCATTTGCGGTTAGTACTGCAACATTTGGCTTTTCAACACCCATTGCATTTAATGCTAATATAGCATTAATTAAGATATCCTTTTTCTGCTCTAAGTCAGGAGCTATATTCATACCACCATCAGTGTGGAACACAAGCTTTTCCTGTCCCGGTACCTCAAAAGCAGCTAAATGGCTAAGCAATCTTCCTGTCCTTAACCCCTCTTTTGAGTTTAGAACCGCTTTAAGAAAATCACTGCTGTTGATTAAACCCTTCATTAAGACCTGTGCCTCTCTTTTTTTAAGTAAGGAAACAGCCTTTAAAGCGGCTTTATTAATATCGGGTTCATCAATAATTAAGATATCATCAGATAAACCTATTTCCTCAAGCATAGGAATTATCTCTGCCTTATTTCCTACGAGAACGGCGCGAGCTAATTGTGCTTCCTGAGCTAATTTAATTGCTTCTAAGACATCTTTATCCTGAGCTACAGCAACACTAATTGTTAGTACTTCACGACCTTTAACTTTTTCTAACACTTCTTGAAAAGTACGATACAAAAAATCACCTCCTAGAAAACATTACTAAGGTTAAGATTAACCGTGTTTATCCGTGTGCCCCGGAGGGGCCCGTGGTTAAT